>DATHAN010000108.1:0-2794 GCA_035296645.1 Thermoleophilaceae bacterium | reverse complement strand
CACCTGGAAGCGCGGCCACGAGCGCTACCTCAACCAGATGCACGTGGTCCCGCCCGCGCGTGAGCTGGGGCTGATCGACAACAAGACCTGCTCGGTCGACGCCGAGCGCTCCGGGATCCGACTCGTCATCCCGCGCGCGCTGCGCGGTGACGCGCGACGGGCCGAGCTCGACGCCGACGGCTAGGGCGACTCCCCGGCCGGGCGGGGCTAAGGCTCGAGCAGCTGCTCGAGCCCTACTGTCGGCGAGCGCGCGAGCGACCCGACGCGCCGCACCGCGAGCAGCACCCCGGGCATGAACGACTCGCGGTCGATCGAGTCGTGGCGCAGCCCGAGGGTCTGCCCCGGTCCGCCGAAGATCACCTCCTGGTGGGCGACGAGCCCGGGGAGCCGAACCGAGTGGATCGGCTCGTGCACGTTGCCCCCGGCCTCGCGGATCAGCTCCGCCGTGCGCAGCGCCGTCCCCGACGGAGCGTCGAGCTTGCGGTCGTGGTGGAGCTCGACGATCTCGCACTCGGGCATGTGGCGGGCGATGCGCTTGGCGGCCTCCATCATGAGCACCGCCCCGATGGCGAAGTTCGGAGCGACGAACAGGTTGGCCTCCCCCGCCCCCTCGAGCTTCGAGAAGTCGGCGCCGGTCGTGCCCATCACGCAGTGGACCCCGGCCTTGAGGCACAGTCGCGCGTTGCGCTCCGCCTCGTCGGGGACGGTGAAGTCGACGACCACGTCGGCGTCGCCGAGCACGTCCTCGACCGGGGTGTCGAGCTCGGGGTCGGCGCGACCCACGAGATCCATGTCGTCGGCCGACTCGACCGCCCGGCACACCGCCTGCCCCATCCGCCCGGCGGCGCCCGAGACGGCGACGTTGATCGTCACGCCGCCGCGAGCGCCGGGCTCACCGGCTCGAGCGCGGCTCGGAACGCGTCCTCGTCCTCGCCCACCGCGGCCGCCGAGAGCCGCTCGGGGTCGAGCAGCTCGCGCGCGAGCGACTCGACGTCGTCGGCGGTCACCGCGTCGATGCGCGCCATGATCTCGTCGGGGGTGAGCACCGGCACCCCCATGAGGACCGAGCTCCCGAGTCGGTGCATGCGGGCCTGAGTCGACTCGAGCCCGAGCGCGGTGCGCCCCTTGACGTTCTCGCGCGCGCGCTCGAGCTCGCCGGCGCCGACCGGCTCCTCCTGGAGCCGGCGCAGCTCGGCGGCGAGCACGCCGAGCGCCTCGCGTACGCGGTCGGGTCGGGTGCCCACGTACACCGCCACCTCACCGGTGTCGACGAACTGGCTGAAGTACGAGAACACGCTGTAGGCGAGCCCCCGGCGCTCGCGGACCTCCTGGAAGAGCCGCGACGACGACGAGCCGCCGAGGATCGTGTCGAGCACGCGAAGGGCGAAGCGGCGCTCGTCGGCGCGCGCGATCCCCGGCCCGCCGAGGCACACGTGGACCTGCTCGGTCGTCTTGTGGTGAAAGCGCAGCGCCGGCCGGCCGTTCGCCGGCGCCGGGTCGGGCGCGGGGGTCGGCCCTGCGGCGGGCCCGCCGGCGGCGAGCGCGCGCTCGAGGAGCGCGACCACGCGGTCGTGCTCGAGGTTCCCCGCCGCCGCGACCACGAGCCGGCCGGGCCGGTAGCGGCGCGCGTGGTAGGCGGCGATGTCGTCGACCGGCACCGAGCCGACGACCTCGGGCGTGCCGATGATCGGTTTGCCGAGCGGATGATGGCCGAACACCGCGCCCGCGAGCACGTCGTGGACCTTGTCGGAGGGCTCGTCCTCGTACATGGCGATCTCCTCGATCACCACCTGCCGCTCGGAGTCGACGTCGGCCCACGCCGGTCGCAGCACCATGTCGGCCATTACCTCGAGCGCCCGCTCGAGGTGGCGGTCGAGGAAGCGCGCGTACACCGAGGTCGTCTCCTTGCTAGTGCCGGCGTTGATCTCCGCGCCCATCGCGTCGAAGATCTCGTCGATCTCGGTCGAGCCGAAGCTGCGGCTGCCCTTGAACAGCAGGTGCTCGATGAAGTGCGAGAGCCCGGCCTGGCCGTCGGCCTCGTCGCGCGAGCCCGCGCCGACCCACAGGCCGAGCGCGATCGAGCGCACCCCGGGCATCGCCTCGGTGACGACGCGGACGCCCGCGTCGAGCTCGGTCAGGCGGTGGCGGTCGTCGTTCACGCGCCGGACGAGCGCGAGGCAAGGGGCACGAGCGTGCGGGGCGCCCGCCGGCTCAATCGCGCCGCTCGCGGCGATGGTCCCCACCGCCGCCGTTGCCGCGCCCCCGGTCGCCGCCGCGCGCGCCGCGGCCTCCCCGATCTCCGCGCCCGCGACCGCCGCGGTCGCCGCCGCGGCCGCCGCCGTCACCGGTGCCGACGCTCGTGAGCTCGTCCGCCGACTTGCCGGCGATCTCGGGGTCGTCGGCGAGGCGCAGGCCGATGCGCCCCCGCTCCTTGTCGACCTCGACCACCCGCACCGCGAGCTCGTCGCCCCGGCTCAGCACCTCCTCGACCGACTCGGCCCGCCGCCCGGGCGAGACGTTCGAGATGTGCAGGAGGCCGTCGGTGCCCTTGGCGAGCTCGATGAACGCGCCGAACGTCGTGGTCTTGACGACCTTGCCGGTGTACTCGTCGCCGACCTCGACCTCCTTGGTCATCTGGCGGATGCGGTCGACAAGCGCGTCGCCCTTGGCGCCCGTCTGCGCGTAGACGAGCACAACGCCCTCGTCGTTGACGTCGATCTGGGCGTCGTACTCCTCGCTCAGGGCGCGGATGGTCTCGCCGCCCTTGCCGATCACCATGCCGATCTTCGACGGG
>DATHAN010000107.1:0-3124 GCA_035296645.1 Thermoleophilaceae bacterium | reverse complement strand
GCTCGGCGCGCTCAACGTCCACTTCACACCCGGTGCGCGCACGGCCTGGCACATCCATCCCCACGGCCAGACGATCTACGTCACGGAGGGCGCCGGGTTGTGCCAGCGCCGCGGCGGCCCGATCGAGGTTATCCGTCCAGGTGGCGTCGTCTTCTTCGAGCCGGGCGAGGATCACTGGCATGGCGCCGCGCCGAAGAGCTTCATGACCCACCTCACCATGCAGGAGGCCGACGACTCCGGTACGCCCGTCTACTGGGGAGAGCTGGTGACCGACGAGGAGTACGGCGCCGCTCTGGCGCCGTAGCGCCGCCGCAAATAGCGCGACCACGGCGACGTCGTGGAGCATCTCGAGCTGATCATCTTCGGTCTGCTGGTCGGCGTCGCGGCCTTCGCCGTGCTGGCGCGCGTCGTCGGAGTTCCCTATCCGATCCTGCTCGTGGTGGGCGGAATAGCGCTTGGGTTCCTCCCGGGGATTCCCGACGTCGAGTTCCCACCGGAGCTCGTACTCACGATCTTTCTGCCGCCTCTCCTCTACGGAGCCGCGATCTTCACCTCGCTCCGCGACCTGCGCGCCGACCTACGGCCGATTTCGCTCAACTCGATTGGCGGCGTGGCCGTCACGATGCTCGGCGTCGCTGCGGTCGGCCACTTCGTCGTCGGGCTCGCGTGGCCGGTGGCCTTCGTCCTCGGCGCGATCGTCTCGCCGACCGATCCGGTCGCGCCGGCCACCGTCCTGCGCGAGGTGCGCGCTCCTCGGCGCCTGCTGACCGTGATCGAGGGGGAGAGCCTCACCAACGACTGGACGGCGCTGGTCCTATATCGCTTCGCGGTCGCGGCGGTGGTGACCGGAAGCTTCTCCCTCTGGGAGGCCGGCGGTCGCTTCCTGCTCACGGGCATCGGCGGCCTCGTGGTCGGTCTGGTCGTGGCTCGTCTGATCCGGGAGGTCCGACGGCGGATCGACGACCCGCCCACCGAGATCACGATCTCGCTCCTGTCAGGTTACGCGGCTTACCTGCCGGCAGAGGAGCTTGGCGTGTCCGGAGTGGTGGCGGCGGTGACGGCCGGCATTTACATCGGCTGGTATGCGCCAGAGATCACCACGCCGCTTGTGCGCATCCAGAGCGGCTCAGTGTGGGAGGTCCTCACCTTCCTCCTGAACGCCGTCCTGTTTCTGCTCATCGGTCTTCAGCTGCCGGGCGTGGTCGACGACCTCTCCGGCGAGTCGATCGGCGAGCTGGTCGGCTGGGCGCTTGCGGTCAGCGCGGCGGTGATCGCCATCCGCTTCACCTGGATATGGGCCTCGACGGTCGCCATCCGCGCCCTCGATCGTCGGGAGAGTCAACGCGCGCGGCGGACGAGCTGGCGGTTTCGGACCGTCTTCGGCTGGTCGGGGATGCGTGGGGCGGTCTCACTGGCGGCTGCCCTCGCCATCCCGCTCGAGACCGACGCGGGGGCCGCGTTTCCCGGGCGTGACCTAGTCATCTTCGTCACGCTCGCGGTCATCGTCGTCACCCTCGTGGGGCAGGGACTCACTCTCAAGCCACTGACGGTGCGGCTGGGGCTCGAGGACGACGGAAGCGGCGAGCGCGAGGAGGTCCTCGGCCGCGTCAGCGCCGCAGAGGCGGCGCTCGAGCGCCTTGACGCCCTCCAGCACGAGGATTGGGTCTACCCCGACACCATCGAGCGCGTCCGGGCGATGTTCGACTATCGACGGCGCCGATTCACCGCACGCATCGATGGAGCCGGAGGGGACGGCTACGAAGCCCGCTCGAGCGCCTACCAGCGGGTTCTGCGCGAGGTCGCTGCCGCCCAGCGCGAGCGGCTGCTCGAGCTGCGGAACGAGCGGCGGATCAGCGACGACGTGCGGCGTGCTGTCGAGCGTGACCTCGACTATGAGGAATCGCGCCTTGAGGAATAGGCAAGGGTCGGGACCAAGCCGAGTCGAGCGCCCAGGGAAACCGCATCGAACGCGCCGCTCTAGCTTGCGCGTTCAGCCTCTGACGGCGCTGCGGTCAAGAAAAGCGTCAAGTAGAGCGCCTTCGCGTGACCTCGCCGTCGGTTTCGCGGTAGCGGTGGACGTGCTCCTGTCCTAACAGCTCGTCGGGGCTCTTCTCGCTCACGCTCCGCTCGTACCCACGAGGGGGTTGCGCATATCGACGGGACGCGTCCCGCTCCACGGCGACTGCCCTGGCCGACGTCAGTCTTTCCACAAGCCGGCCTGGGTCTCGCTCGAGCGTGCGGGCGCTCGGTGCTCCGTTTACCGTGTCGGTATGGAGCATCGTCGTTGGCCTTGATCGAGTTCCCAGCAGACGACCCCGAGCGTGCGCGTCGCTTCTGGGCCGGGTTGCTCGGCGGCTCACTCGAACCCCGGACCGCCGAGGAGGGCGAGGGCTGGCAGACACGCTCTGCCAGCCCGGCGATCGGAGTTCACGCGCGCGGACCCGGCCCCGGAGACTCCTTCTCGCTGCCGTACTTCGAAGTCCCGGACCTCTCGGCTGCTCTAGAGCAGGTGAGGGAGTTGGGCGGAACGGTCATCCATCCCGGCTACCGCTCGGCGGTATGCAAGGACTCCGAGGGGAGTCCTTTTGGCCTGGCCGCTAAGCCCAGTGCGTAGATCCATTGCATTCCGCGGATCAAGGGGATAACCGCTAGCGAGCCGCCTGAGCAATGTTCCCGAGGCGGCGGTCGAGGAGCAGCCCTCGCCCCATGCCGTGGACTGGGATCACGCTGAGGCCGTGGACGGTGACAATCGCCTTGTGCTCGACCCCGTGATGCGTCCCTTCCTCAATGCCCTTCTCTACTTCCCGACACGTGAGCCCGCCGCCGAGCCCGCGGACTTCGACCTCGAAGCTACGCAGCTCGCCATCGAGACCGAGGACGACGAGCGCCTCGACGGCTGGTGGATACGCGCCTCCACCCCCTCGAAAGGCCACGTCCTCTTCTGCCACGGAAACGGCGGCAACATCGGCGATCGGCTCGACACCGCCCGGCTGCTCGCCGAGGCCGGCTTCGACCTCCTCCTCTTCGACTACCGCGGCTACGGGCGCAGCAGCGGACGCCCGAGCGAGGAGGGCACCTACCGCGACGCTCGCGCCGCGAGGAGCGCCCTGCTCGAGCAGGCGGG
>DATHAN010000106.1:0-5645 GCA_035296645.1 Thermoleophilaceae bacterium | reverse complement strand
GGCCGAAGAACACAGCGGCGGGAGACTAACGAGCGCCGCGGCGAGAGGCAACGGTTGACCGAGAGTCTGCGCGCGCCGCGTGAGCAGGCGACAACTAGACTGCGAGCCGATGGCCTTCCCCGCCACGCGCCTGCGCCGGCTGCGCCGCACCGGCGCCCTGCGAGCGCTCGTGCGCGAGACCGAGCTCTCGCCTGCGCACCTCGTGCTGCCGCTGTTCGTGCAGCTCGGGACGGAGGAGCGCACGCCGATCGACGCGATGCCCGGCGTCGCGCGCCACTCAATCGCGCTCGCCGTGGAGGAGGCGCGGGCCGCCGAGGCGACCGGCGTCCCCGCGGTGCTCCTGTTCGGGGTCCCGGCCGAGAAGGACGAGCAGGGCTCGGGCGCGTACGACGACGAGGGCGTCGTCCAGCTCGCCACGCGTGCGATCAAGGAGGCGTGCCCCGAGCTCGTCGTGATCACCGACGTGTGCCTGTGCGGCTACACCTCGCACGGTCACTGCGGCGTCGTCCGCCCTGACGGCGAGGTCGACAACGACGTCACGCTCGAGCTGCTCGCCAAGACCGCGCTCTCGCACGCCGATGAGGGCGCCGACGCGGTCGCGCCGAGCGACATGATGGACGGGCGCGTCGCGGCCCTGCGCGCGCAGCTCGACGCCGAGGGCCACGCTGGCCTGCCGATCATCTCCTACGCCGCGAAGTTCGCCTCTGCCTTCTACGGGCCGTTCCGCGAGGCGGCGGGCTCGGCGCCCGCGTTCGGCGACCGCCGCTCGTACCAGATGGACCCCGCCAACGCCGAGGAGGCGGTGCGCGAGGTGCTGCTCGACGTCGAGGAGGGTGCCGACATGGTGATGGTGAAGCCCGCGCTCCTCTACCTCGATGTGATCCGCCGCGTGAAGGACGCGACGCGCGTGCCGGTCGCCGCGTACAACGTGAGCGGCGAGTACGCGATGCTCAAGGTGGCCGCGGCCGCCGGCCTGCTCGACGAGCGCGCCGCGGTCCTCGAGGCGCTCTCGGGCATCCGCCGGGCGGGCGCCGACGTCATCGTCACCTACCACGCGCGCGAGGCCGCGGAATGGCTTGGGTGACCGAGCGCCCGCCGGAGGCGGTGCCGAAGCTGCGCTCGCGCGAGGGCGGCGCGGCCGTCCCGCTCGACGAGCTCGACAAGCGGCTGCTCAACCTTCTCCAGGGGAGCTTCCCGCTCGAGCCGCGCCCGTTCGCGCGCGTCGGCGAGCTGGCGGGGATCTTCGAGGACGAGGTCTTGCGCCGCACGCGGCGCCTGCTCGACGACCGGATCATCCGCCAGATCACGCCGATCTTCGACACGCGCGTGCTCGGCTACAAGTCGATGCTCGTCGCGGCCAAGGTCGACCCGGAGCACCCGTGGCGCGCGGCCAAGGTCATCAACGCGCACCCCGGGGTGACCCACAACTACCTGCGCAACCACGACTTCAACATGTGGTTCACGATCGCCGTCGAGCCGGACTCGCGACTGGGGCTCGACGGCACGCTCGCCGCGCTCGCCCAGGAGGCGGGCGCGAGCTCGATGCGCCAGCTGCCCACGCTGCGCCTGTTCAAGATCCGGATGGACCTCGAGATGGAGGGCGGAACGGAGGCGCTCGCGAGGGCCGCCGGCGTGGCCGAGGACTACCGCGAGCCCGAGGCGATCGAGCTGTCCGTTCTCGACCTCGCGGTGATCCGCAACCTGCAGGGCGACATGCCGGTCGTGCCGGAGCCGTACGCGCCGGCCGCGGAGGCGATCGGGGTGGACCAGGCGCGCATGCTCGCCCACCTCGATTCGATGCGCGAGCGAGGCGCGCTGCGGCGCGTCGCGGCGATCCTCTACCACCGCCGCGCCGGCTTCTCGGCCAACGGGATGGGCGTATGGAAGGTCCCCGAGGATCGGGTCCTCGAGCTCGGGCCTCGCATGGCCGCCTTCCGCGGCATCTCGCACTGCTACCAGCGGCCGACCTACGAGGACTGGCCGTACTCGGTCTTCACCATGGCGCACGGGCGCTCGAAGGAGGAGTGCGACGCGATCCTCGACGCGATCGCCGAGGAGACGGGGATCGAGGAGCGGGCGACGCTCTACTCGTCGACGGAGTTCAAGAAGGTCCGGATGCTCTACTTCACCGAGGACTTCAAGGCGTGGGAGCGGGAGCACGCTTGAGGGTTGCGGGAGCGGTCCGCGAGCGCGCTTCTCATCTCAGGCTGACCGCTTCGCTTTCCGCTCGGCTTCGCCTCGCTCCACACGCCTTCGATGAGAAGGCACTCGCGGCCGCTTCCACACAACGGCTCCCGTTGCCTGCGCCTCTTGGCGACCTGCGGCCCGCTCCGCCGGCGGCGATGAAAGAGCCCGCGTCGAACGCACGTAGTGCGTGCGGATGACCCGCGCGGCCGTCAGCCGGTCCACGGGGTTTTATCGGCGGGCGCTCGAGGTGATGCCGGGCGGGGTCAACTCCCCGGTTCGGGCGATGCGCTCGGTCGGGCGCGAGCCGATCTTCGTGGCCAGGGGCGAGGGGTGCGAGCTCGTCGACGTCGACGGCAACCGGTACGTCGATTGGGTGAGCTCGTGGGGGCCGCTGATCGCCGGCCACGCGCACCCGGAGGTCGTCGCCGCGGTGGGCGAGGCGGCGAGCCTTGGGACGAGCTTCGGCGCGTCGACCCCCGGCGAGGTCGAGCTGGCGAGCGAGGTCGTAGCGCGCGTGCCCTCGGCCGAGATGGTTCGCGTGACCTCCTCGGGGACGGAGGCCGCGATGAGCGCGGTGCGGCTGGCGCGCGCGGTCACGGGGCGCGACGCGGTCGTCAAGTTCGCGGGCGCCTACCACGGGCACTCCGACGGCCTGCTCGCCGAGGCCGGCTCGGGACTCGCCACCCAGGGCCTCCCGGCGAGCCCGGGAGTGACCCGGGCGCAGGCCGCCGACACGCTCACCATTCCGTGGAACGACCGCGCGGCGGTCGAGCGCGTGCTGGCCGAGCAGGCGCCGGCGGCGATCGTCTGCGAGCCCTACCCGGCCAACATGGGCCTCGTCCCACCGGCCGAGGGCTTTCTCGCCTTCCTGCGCGAGGCGGCCGACGACGCGGGCGCACTGCTCGTGTTCGACGAGGTCATCTCCGGGTTCCGGGTCGCCCGCGGCGGGGCCCAGGAACGAGAGGGAGTCGTCCCCGACCTGACCGTGCTAGGGAAGGTGCTCGGCGGGGGCCTCCCCGCCGCCGCCTACGCCGGTCCGCGCGAGCTGATGGAGCGCGTGGCCCCGGCCGGCGACGTCTACCAGGCCGGGACGCTGTCGGGCAATCCGCTCGCCGTGGCGGCCGGGCTCGCCACCCTCCGTCTCCTCGGCGACGACGCCTATGCGCGGCTCGAGCTCACGACGGGCGAGCTCGCAGCGGGGCTGGACGAGGCGGCGAGCGCCGCGGGCGTCGCCGTGCAGGTGGCCCACGTCACCGGCCTGCTCACCGTGTTCTTCTCCGAGGTCCCCGTCACGAGCTACGCGGAGGCCCGCGCGTGCGACCTCGAGGCCCACGCCGCCTTCTGCCGCGGCCTGCTCGACCGGGGCGTCTTCCCGCCCCCGTCGCAGTTCGAGGCGTGGTTCCCGTCGCTCGCCCACGGGGACGAGGCGATCGAGCGCACGCTGACGGCGGCGCGCGGCGCGTTCGAGGCGCTGTGAGCCCGGAGGGCAATGGCGGCGCCCTGCGCGCGGTGGTCGCCGCGACCCCGCCGAGCGTGCGCGACCACGCGCTGCGCCGGCTGCCGCCCGACCGTTTCGGCGACCGCTTCCCGGAGGGGGCGACGCGCGCCTTCGTGGCCGAGGCCATCCACGAGGGCTGGCTCATGCACTACGGCCGGCCGAGAGCGTTCGTCGGCATGGACGACGACCTGCGCCTTCTTGGCGGCGACGCGCTGTTCGCGCTCGGCCTCGAGCTCCTGGCCGCCGAAGCCGACCTCGAGGCCGTGGCCGAGCTCGCGGACCTGATCTCGCTGACCGCTCGGGCGGTGGCCGAGGACCGCCCGGAGTGGGCGGACGCGGTGTGGCGCGCGAGCGTCGCGCGGCTCGCGGGCGCCGGTGGCGGCGGCGCGGCCGCCGCCTACGCCAGGCTGGCGCCCGAGGACCACGGTGCGGAGCCGTCGCAGCCGCCGGCCACCGACGCGAGGCCCTATCCTTAGGGGTGCCCGCCGACCCCCTCCTCCGCTCGGCGCCGCAGTCCTCCGACTCCATGCCCAAGCAGCACGAACAGAAGACCAAGCAGTCTCCCTACGCCGCCGACCGCGGGATACCCGCGGCCTACGATGGCGAGACGGTCACGCGCCGCCGCTTCATGGAGCTCAACGCGCTGACCGTGGGCGGCATCGCCTCGGCCGCGTTCGGGCTGCCGGCGCTCGGCTTCGCCGTCGGCCCGATGTTCGAGCGGACCACCCGCCCGGGGTACGCCGAGGTGGGGCCCGAGGCCGACTTCACCGACGTCGACTACACGCCGAAGGTGATCACGATCGTCGACGATGTCGGCGAGGCCGGCAAGGCGACGGTCTACGTCCGCCGGGCCAATCCCAAGCTCGACCGCGACGACTTCCGCCAGCCGTACGTCGCGATCTCCAACCGGTGCATGCACGTGGGCTGCCCGATCCGCTACGTGCAGGCCTCGCAGCGCTTCATCTGCCCCTGCCACGGCGGCATCTACGACTTCCAGGGCATCGTGATCGGCGGCCCGCCTGTACGCCCGCTCGACCGCTTCCGCACCCGCGTGAGGGACGGCATCGTCGAGGTCGGGCAACGCTTCTCGGTGACCGACGCGCTCGACGAGATGTACGCGCCCCGCGACCCGTCCAACCACCTCAACGGCCTCTGGAAGTACCTCTACCCGCCGCGACCGACGACATGAGGCTTCCGAGTCCCCCTCTCCCCAAGGCGCTGCGGCGCACGCCTCCCCGGCCCGGCGCGCGCCCGTCGCGCGATGGCGCCCGACCGAACGGCGCGGTCGAGGACCTGCGCCCGGGCGCTCGCGACGGCCGGCCGCCGTCGAAGGGCGGCAGCCAGATCGACCGCCAGCGGCTCAAGGAGCAGGCGACCGAGGTCCCGGTCTCGGTGGCGGGCTGGCTCGACGAGCGCAGCGGCGCGAGCCCATTCGTGCGCGGGTTCATGTACCGCAAGGTCCCGCGCGGCACGAACTGGTTCTACACGCTCGGCTCGGCGACGATGTTCGCCTTCCTCGCGCAGGCGGTGACCGGCGTGTTCCTCGCCATGTACTACAACCCGGCCCCGCAGGACGCCTACGAGTCGATCTCCCACATCACGAATGAGGTCTTCCTCGGCGAGCTCGTCCGCGCCATGCACCGCTGGGGCGCCACCGTGATGGTGATCCTGATCTTCCTGCACATGGCGCGGACCTTCTTCTTCGGCGCCTACAAGTACCCGCGCGAGCTCAACTGGGTGATCGGCGTCGTGCTCCTCGTGCTCACGCTGGCCATGGCGCTCACCGGCTACCTGCTGCCGTTCGACCAGCGCGGGTTCTGGGCGACCGTCGTCGCGGTGAACATCAACGCCTCCGGGCCGATCGTCGGCCCGTACCTGGCGGACTTCCTGCGCGGGGGGTCGGAGTTCAACGCCACCACCCTGAGCCGCTTCTACTCGATCCACATGCTGCTGATCCCCG
>DATHAN010000105.1:0-2180 GCA_035296645.1 Thermoleophilaceae bacterium | reverse complement strand
GAGTCGGCGGGGTCGGCGAGCAGCCGCAGCCAGGCGAGCACGTCGCGCACCTCGGCGCGGTCGAAGAGCGCACTGCCGCCGAGGAGGCGGAAGGGCAGCGAGCGCTCCTCGAGCGCCGAGCCGACCGGGCCGCCGTCGTCGCGCACCGAGGGCACGATCACGGCGATCTCCTCCGCGGCGACCCCCTCGGCCGCGACGAGGCGCTCGACGCGGCGGGCGACGGCCTGGGCCTGGGCCCGCTCGGAGGAGCAGCTCCAGAAGCTCACCTCGCCGGCTCCCGCTCGCGTTCGTCCGCGTGCCGGGCGCCGCGGCGCGGCGGCGTGCTCGCCGGCGACCCCGTACGCGGCGTCGAGCACGCGCTGGCCACACCGCAGGCTGCGCGGAAGGAAGACCTGGTCGGCGTCGTCCCTGGTCGCCCAGCCATCGGCCCGGTCCGACGCGCGAACCTCGTCGACGGCGACCGTGCGGCCCGCCTCGGGCCGGCACAGCGTGTCGAGCAGCGCCCCCTCGGCCGGGGTCAGCTCGTCGCGGTCGTCGACGAGCACGTGCTCGAACCGGCCGGCCACGCGCTCGCGAGCGCCCGGTCGCTCGCGCACCAGGCGCTCCGCCCGCAGCACGAGCTCCCCCGAGTCGAGCGCACCGCGCTCCGCGAGCAGGCGGTCGTGGCGCTCGTAGACCGCGGCCGCCTCGAGGTCGCGCTCGGCGACGGCGCGCGCGGCGGCGTCGCCGCCGGCCTCGGCGAGCAGGCCGGCGGCGTGGCGACGGAGGTCCTCGGCCGCCACCCTCGCCGCCTTGAGCCGGTCGATCCGGTCGACGAGCTGCGCGACGAGCGGGGCGGGGTTGCCGCGGATCTCGTGGTGGCTCAGCGGCAGCTCGTCGACGCGCTCGAGCAGGAGCGCGACGCGGTCGGCCCCCGTGGCCGGGGCGAAGAACGGATCGACGCCGGCCTCGAGCGCCTCGTCGTGGAGGAGGCGCCGGCACAGCTCCTCGAAGCCGACGATCCACAGCTCCTCGTAGGGGCGCTCCACGAGCGCCTCGACGGCACACCGCATGGCGTCGGCGGCGGCGCGCGACCCGGCGAGCGCGAGCACGCTCTCGGGCGGGGCGCCACGCTCCATGAGCCACGCGGCCCGCCGCGTGAGGACGTGGGTCTTCCCCGCCCCCGGGCCGCCCGCGACGATCAGGGTCCCGCCCGGGTGAGCGACGGCCGTCCGCTGCGCTGAGTTGAGCCCGTCGAGCGGATCCGGCATCGCCGTAGGATAGGGCGCTCGTGCCGAGCGCCGACCAGTCCGACCCTATGCTCGCGGCCGACTGGCTCGCCGTGTGTCGCCGGATCACCGAGGAAGTGCGCGCGGCGCTCGCGCGCTACCCGACGCCCGAGGACCGCGCCCGCACGACCGGCCGCGGCGAGGGAGGCGACCTTGCGCTCGTCATCGACCGCGGCGCCGAGGACGCGGTGTTCGCCGAGCTCGAGTCGCTCGATACGCCGCTGACCGTCGTGTCGGAGGAGCGCGGCCACGTGGCGATCCGCGGCGGCGGCCCGATCCACGTGGTGGTCGACCCCGTCGACGGCTCGCTCAACGCCAAGCGCCGCCTCCCCTTCCACTGCCTGTCGATCGCCGTCGCCTCCGGGCCCACTATGGAGGACGTCGACTTCGCGTACATCGCCGAGCTCGCGGCCGGCGCCGGCGCCTCGACCCTCTCGGCCGGCGGGGAGTGGTGGGCCCGCCGCGGCGAGGGCGCGTTCGCCGACGGGGAGCCGCTTTCCGTGCTCGATCGCCCCGCGAGCTCGCCGGGCATCGAGGTGCTCGCCTTCGAGTCGGCGAACCCGCTCATCGTCGCCGCGCTCGCCGATGAGCTCGCGAGCACCCGCGCCCACCGCCTGCGGGCGCTCGGGGCGATCGCCCTCGCCCTGTGCCTCGTGGCGGGCGGGCGCGCCGACGCGATGACGAGCCTCGCGCCGTGCCGCTCGGTCGACGCCGCGGCCGGCCAGCTGATCGTGCGCGAGGCGGGCGGCGTCGTCACCTTCCCCGACGCGGGCGGTTCGAACGCCACGCCGCTCGACCTCGAGATGCGCTCGCGGGTCATGGCGGCCTGGCGCCAAGAGGAGCTGGAGACGCTGCTCGAGGCGTTCGGAGGGGCGGTCGAGCGGGAACAGCCCGCCCGGTGACCGCGAGACT
>DATHAN010000104.1:0-8156 GCA_035296645.1 Thermoleophilaceae bacterium | reverse complement strand
GCACACCATGCACGGCGGCACGCTCACCCGCGAGATCCTGCCGCGCTACACGCAGGCGTTCCGCGAGCAGCCCTTCGCCTACCAGGGCCGGCTGATCGGGCGCGAGGTTGTCGCTCCGGATGAGGTGGTGCGGGGGATGGGTGTTCCGCCGGCCGCCACGGAGAGCGTGCCTGCCGACGGGTTGAGCCGTAGGAGCCGAGCGCGCGCTTGATCCCGGCGAGCGACTCGCCGTCGACACGCTCAGGCCAAAGGAGCTCGCCCCCCCTCGACCCTCGGTCTGCGACCAGACGAAGGGAGGGTGCGGCTCGTACTCCGCCGGCAGGCACAGTCAATCTGGAGAAACCACCCCAGGGCGGGATGACAACGCTCGACCGCCACGTCACAACGCGGCCTGTGGCCGTCGATACGTCTCCGAGCTAAGGGGAGCGGACCGTCGCCACAGAGTCGACTGACCGCGATCTTGCAGCCCTGCGGGCACGCGGTAGGAGAAAGCTCGGCGGGCGAGAAAAAGCCGTGCCGTGAGACGCTTGACGGGTAGACATCGGACTGAGTCGCTCTCTGCGATACGAGCGCCCCAGCACTCCCCTCGAAGACGACTCGTCCGCCGTGGGTTGACCGCCTTCGCGGCCGCGGGCGTCCTCGCACCGGCCGCTTGGGCCGACGGCACCCCGCTGGCGAGCTCCGAACCGTCGACAGCGCCTCAGCCGACAGCGACATCAGCTGACGACAGCGAGCGGGGCGGGACCGACGCATCGACATCATCGGTCGCGACGCAACCCGCGTTGCAGGTGGCCGAGCTCGCGCGCGCGAACGGCCTCCCGCCTCCACCGCCGCCGGGCGGCAATGGTCGTCTCCCCTTCTCTCAACAGGTCTCGATTCACAGCCCGCGCGGTCCCGCCTATCTCGCCCCCAGCGCCGCGCGCGCGTGGGAGGCGATGCGCCAGGCGTCGCTCCGAGAGCTCGGCGTCAACCTCTACCCCTTCGGACCGGACTCGGCCTACCGCTCCTATGGTAAGCAGGTCGAGGCATGGCGAATCTTTAAGGCAGGTGGGCGCGAGGCGGCGCCACCTGGAACGTCGGCTCACGGGCTCGGGAAGGCCGTCGACCTCGCGAGCCTCGAGATGCGGAACGCCATCGACAAGCTCGGTCCCCGGTTCGGGTGGGCGAAGACCGAGGTTCCATCCGAGTGGGGCCACGTCAACTACGTCGGCGGTTGAGACGAGCAGGCAATCTCACGAATGCCCGAGCTGGACGACGGTGACAACGACCTCCGGGCGGCACCGAGCGCAGGTAATCGACGAATTGGCGCGAAGAGGCTCGTCGTGGCAACTGTCCGTTGGTCCCGGGACCGAGACCGCCTCCGCATAAGCCGAGCGCTGCCCGTCTCTGAGCGCTTGCTCACCTCAGAACTACGCGCGGCCCGGGCCGATGAGCGGCTACAGCGAGCGGCTCAGTATCCCTCGAACAAAGCGTTCGAGCGCGTCGAGCGCTCCTTGGAACGCGCGGGGGTCTTCCTCGACACCTCCGAGTGGATCTTTTACCGCTCGCCAGGGGCAACGTGGAGCACCACCACACCGAGCGAGGCATGGGTGCTGTGGCGGCCCGACACGGGCGAGCAGTTGGCCTCTCTGTCTATCCGTAGTCAGGCCCGGGCACGAAAGCGGATCAGACGACGCGCCAAGCCCGCCGCGACGATGTCGGCGCTGGCCTCACCCGGTGGCGGCTACGTGAGGCTCCGCTAGTACCGCGAGGGCGAGAACCGGTCGCGGTCGGCCGTTGTGTCGTTCTCGGGGTCGTCGGCCAGGTACGCGAGGGTGCATCCCGATACACGAGCCCGAGCACGGGGCCGAGTGGCCGGGAGCATCCGGAGGCCCGAAGCTCTCAATCGCACCGAAGGATCGACTCTACATGCGCGGTGGAACCCTCAGCCGAGTGTCGAGAAGCACGGGCTGTGGATCGAGGTTGGGGACGAGTGCAGAGCCGCTTTTAGGGCGACGCGCTTAGCCGCGTCTCGGGTATAGGTACTGCTGGAGGGTTCTCTAAGGGAGGGGTGCGAGGTGGCGGATTCAGTGACCGACGAGGCGAAGGACAAGGCCGACGAGGCCACGGACAGCAGCGCTGATCCGACTGACAAGGTCGAGGACTCGGGCGAGAACGCGCCGACCGACGACGACAAGCTCTTCGCTCCGCTGAAGAAGGCAGCGATCGCCGCTGCCGTCGCGGCACTTACCCCTATTGTCAGGGACGCCGTGAGGAACGGCGCGGAGAGCGCGGTCAAGAGGGCGCCCGAGCTGCTCGAGAATGCGGGCGGCTGGAGAGGCATCGCCGATCGCGTCAAGGACAAGCTCGGTAACGAGGGGTTGCAGGGGATGCTTGGGACGCTCGGGGGCAAGAGCGGAGGCGGGCTGGGCTCGCGTGCCGGCGCCGCGCCCGTCGCCGAACAGGACCTCGAAGATGAGTTGGACGACGAAGCGCTCGAGGAGGAGCCTGTCGCGGAGGAAGAGCGCCTCGAGGAGGAGGAGCCCGAGGAGGAGCTTGACGAGGAACTCGATGAAGACGAGCTCGAGGACGAGACGGGGCGGGAAGAGGACCTCGAGGAGGAGCCGGTCGCCGAGGAAGTACCGTCCCGCACGGCTTCGAGAAACCGCTCGTCCCCGAGCGCTCGTCCTGCCCGGCCCACGAAGTCGCGCCCCGAGGGCAAAAGCACCGCGCCCTCACGCGCGGCTCGGGCAAAGTCTTCCAGGCGGGGCCGCTCGCAGTCGGCGCGGGGAGACGGCGCGCCGGCGTCGGGCGGGCGACGATTCAAGTCGACCGCTCGAAAGAGCGCTCGCATGTCGTCGCCATACGAGCAACGGTCGAAGGAGGATCTCGAGAAGCGGGCCCAGGAACTCGGCATTGAGGGCCGCTCGAAGATGGGCAAGGGCGAGCTGATCGACGCCCTTCGCTCGAAGAGCGGCTCCGGCCGCTCCTAGCGCGGTGGGTGCGGGCTAGAGGGTCCGGCGCCTTCGCTAGATCAAGGAGAGGCTTGATGATCGTTGCGGGCGGCATCCTCTTGATCATCGGCATCATCGCCTACAGCCAGATCCTGCAGATCATCGGCATCGTCCTGCTCGTGGTCGGCCTCGCACTGCTCATGCTTGGCCTGATAGGGCGTCCCGTCGGGGGCCGAAGCCACTACTTCTAGGGGAGCTACGTAGCTACCGGCCGGCGGCCGCTCACGAGATCGACGTAACGTCGGGGCTGGAGGAGAGATGGCCGCCCTCGCTTCGGAAGCGAATAAGGGCGGGACGGCGCGGCTAGGCTCGGCTCGGAGGCACTACCAGAGGGACGACGCTACTCCACGACCAAGGAGCTAATGGCCCAAGGGTCGCGCTACTCTCCCAGGCGGTGGAGGGCTTTCTGCCTGCATGGGGTCGACTCTCAAGCGACAATCCCCTGCGCCCGCTGCTCCGGCAGCCTGCAGAAGCTCAAGAGTTCCGCCAGCGGTAAGCGACCTTTATCGGGCGGCCTACCCGGAGAGAAGGGACTGCGAGCGACATGTCCGCCTCGTGAACCCATCGGACGCCCGGCCACACACTAGGAGTGGCCAAAACTCCAAGGACTTCGTCGAGAAGTGGCGGCGGATCCGCGGGCTCTTCCAAGGCCCGTATTACTTCGGCTTCGGCTACGGCGCCGATGCAAATGGGTTCGGCTCGCAGGGAGGACCGCGCGGGGGGTCCCGACCCGGTCACCAACCCGTTCCGCTCCTACGACGGCAGCGTGGCCTTCGACAGGCAGCGCTCGGGCACGCGCGTCTACGACATCAACCACGACGGCGTCGCACACTACGGTCTCTACCCGGACTGGATAGAGGACGCCAGGAAGGTCGCCGGAAGCGAGGGCGAGACGCTCATGCAAGCGATGGGCCGCGGAGCTGAGGCCTATCTCCAGATGTGGGAGCGCGCACGGGCGTCGGCGCCGGGTTAGCGGGTTGGCCTTCGCTCGCGTGAGCGCGGCGTTCCAACGGTCACCATCCGCGATTGACGCGAGTAATCGGCGAGAAAGAGACGGGGTCGCAGGCGCTGGCGGCTTGGGGCTGCTCCTCCTCATCCCGAGCATTCCCTTGTCCCAGCACCAGTGCTTCGGCTTCATCGGCTTTCTCGCCCACAGCCCCCTCTATGCATTCCTGGCGCTGACCGCCGGCCTTCTCGCCGTGGGGCTCGTCTTCGCGCTCCGCCGCCTCGCCTTAGCCTTCGGCGTCGGCCCTTAGCCGAGGGGGACGCTCGGCTCGCTCGTCGTTGCGTCTAGCGCTTGCCCTCCGTGGGAAGCTCTTGAAAGACGAGGCTTGCCGTGGCCGTACTCGCACCGCCCACCGACCTGACCGGGCTCTCCGCGACCGAGCTGGCAAGGGGAATCCGCCACGGCGAGGTCACGTCCCAAGAGGTCGTCGAAGCACACAATCCAGTCCTCGGGCGGGCGGATTCCAAGCTCAACGTCCTTGCTCACAAGCGCTTTGAAGCGGCGCGCCGGGAGGCCGAGGAGGTCGATGCCCTGGTCGCCGAGGCGGCCGAGCCCGAGGGTCTCCAGCCGCTCTTCGGCGTCCCGTTCACCTGCAAGGAGTCGATCGCGGTCGGCCAGCTCTCAATTCCTTCGCTGACGTAATGGACGATCAGGACGGTCAGGCCGAGTCCGGAGGCAAGCTGGCGAGGGGCGCAAGCCCTTCTTCGGCTGTAACTAGGCGGACGCGGGCATGGGCGGTTATCGCTCTTGCCGGGGGACTACTCCTGGCAATCACCTCGATCGATAGCTTTGAGGCTGGTACCTCCGCCGGGACCGCAGTAGGCGGTGCCGTCGGCGTGCTGCTGGCGCTGGCCATAGTCGCATCAGCAGTGGCGGTGGTGCGGCGCGGCGACGTAAGTCAAGTGGCACTCCTCGGCCTGTTGGGGGCGGCGGCTTTCGGATGGCAACAGCTCGCGCTGGCCCCCGTCGAGACGGCTGTCCTGGGCGGGCGCCCGGGGCTTTTCGATGTTTCCACGGCAGTCAGTGCGCTTGCCGTGCTCCTCGGGAGCGTCGGAGTGTGTTTGTCGACGTCTGACTATCGATACGCGACCTGGGAAAGCGTCGGAGGTCGCGAGGGCAGACCTTGGCTCATGCTAACCATGGGCGCCGCGGTCACCGCAGTTATCGCCCTCTTCCTACCTTACGCTACCTACAAGCGCAACGCGGACTACCCGACACATCGCGTCGATGCGTGGACCTACTTCGCGGGATTCGGTGACACCGTGATACTCGTGCTTGCGCTCAGTTGCGGGACATTGGCGGCGCTCGCCTTAGCGCGTCCGCAACTACCCTATCGGTGGCCATTAGCCGCTGTGGGTGTCGCCACCTTGCCCTACGTATTTACACCCTCAGAGTTCGGGAGTGTCTCGCAAACCGGCCAAGCCCTGTCCTTGGAGGTGGGCGCCTGGTTGATCTTGATAAGCGCTCTTGTCGTTTCGATCGCCGGCGTCAGTTCTTGGCGTCGATCAGGCGCGCCTGATCGCCGACGATCCCGAAATTGATGCGCGCCATGGAGCGCGCTGATCGAGACCTTGCTGGGCCGCCTCAGGCCGTCCCTCAGGACGAGTTCTCGCGGACATACAGCGCTCGATGCGAAGCGTGATTGGAAGCTCGATACCCGACGTGAGTGTGACTGACTCCGTGTCCTTGACTGCGACTGACTGCGGGAGTCTCGAAAACCGTTAATGGGCCTAATTGGTCCATCGAGGGTTCGAATCCCTCCCCCTCCGCTCAGCCTGGCGAAAAGCCTGCTCGGGAGCGACTTCTCCACTGCCCGTCAGGCCGATCCTCGGGCGACCGTTGAGCGCAACACAAGCGCTGTTAGCCGGAAATCGCCCTGTGCGGGCGCTCCTGACGATCGGAACGCCTGACAATCGCGAGTCGATCGCAAAGCCCGGCGCTCCTCGAGCGCAGCGCGCGCAGGACGGCAGCCTGCCTCTGACGCTCAGGCGGGCGTCTCCACGGCGAAAGCGTCCGGCGACTGGCGGAAGCGGCGCTTCGTGAGGGCGGCGGTGGTAGAGCCGTCGGTTACTCGCCCCAGATCCTCGGGATGCCGCGCCCGTGGGCGACAAGTTGTGCGTCGTCGGCGATCGCCGGGATCAGAAAGCCTGGAACGCACTCGGCCTAGGAAGCCGAGAAACAGGCGGTCCTACCGAGAATCGCGCGCAAGCGCTGGTAGAAGGCCAATGGCCATGGAGCGAATAGGCCGCCGCCCGGGAACACCAGGCCGAGGCTCGTCATGTTCGTGCGGGCGTCGGTCTACGAGCGCCCGGGCAACCGCAACCTCAAAGGGAGGCCGACCAATGGCGACCTTCATCACGATTCGCTACGGCGATCGCGCCGGTTACAAGCGGGCCGATCGCTCCGTGCGAGAGGCAGCCCATCGGCACGATGCGCGGCTGCGGTCCGACGGCGCCCTGACGGGCGCGCCGGTCACGCCGCACCCGCCATCGTCTTGATAAGGAGGCGACACGGCGTCGCGCGGTCTAGGCCATTGTCAGCCCTCCGCTGACCGACAGGGTCTGGCCGGTTACGAAGCCAGCTTGCTCGCCGGCGAGATAGGCAACCGCCCCGGCCACATCCTCAGGGTCCCCCAGCCGTCGCATCGGTACGGCGCGTTCGAGGCTCTCGATCAGGCGCACCCCCGGGCCGCGCTCCGCCATCTGCTCGAGCAACGCCGTACGGGTGGGCCCCGGACATACGGAGTTCGCGGTGACCCCCGAGCGCGCGACCTCGCGAGCGATCGTCTTCGTGAAGGCGATCACGGCCGCCTTCGCGCCCGAGTAGATGGACTCAAGCGAGGAGCCCACGCGAGCCGCATCGGAGCTGACGTTCACGACTCGCCCATACCCGCGCTCGATCATGCCTGGGAGAGTCCCGCGCGTCATGCGGAGACAACCCTTGAAGTTGATGTCGATGACCCGATCCCAGAACGGCTCGTCGGTGTCGAGGAACGGATGCAGCTCGTCCCAGCCGGCATTGTTGACGAGCACGTCGATGGGTCCGAGCTCGACCAGGACCCGCTCGATTGCGGCGGTCACCGACTCACCGTCGGTGACGTCGAGCTCAACCCCCAGGGCTCGCGTGCCGTACCGCTCGACCTCCCCCGCCACGCCACTGGCCGCCTCGCGGCGCACATCGCCGACGGCGACGGCATGCCCGTCGTCGGCAAGGGCGCGGGAGATCGCTTGTCCTATCCCACCCGCGCCTCCGGTGACCAGTGCGATGCGCTGGGGCAACTTCTGGTTGCTGGACTCGGGGCTAGACGACAGCAACCTAGCCTAGCCCGACTAGGACCAGAACGCGAGCGGAAGGAGCCCACGATGAAGAACCTTACCGACGTTAACTACGAGGTCGAGGAGGGGCTCGCGTGGATCACGATCGACCGCCCGGAGCACCTGAACGCCTTCCGCGCGCGGACGGTCGACGAGTTAATCGCCTGCTTCAAGCGCGCATGGGCTAGCCGCGATGTCGGCGTTATCTGCCTCACGGGCGCTGGCAAGCGGGCGTTCTGCACCGGAGGTGATCAGAAGCAGCGTGCCGAGACCGGCGACTACGGCCCCTCGGAGACTGGGCTGTTCGAAGTCGAGTACCTCCACCGGGTGATCCGTGAGGTCCCCAAGCCGGTGATCGCGGCCGTCAACGGCTATGCGATCGGGGGAGGTCACGTCCTGCATGTGCTGTGCGACCTGACGATCGCCTCCGATACCGCCCGCTTTGGCCAGACCGGCCCGCGCGTCGGCTCCTTCGATGCGGGTTTCGGTACCGCCTACCTCGCGCGCGTCGTAGGAGAGAAGCGTGCGCGCGAGATCTGGATGTTGTGCCGCCAGTACGACACTGAGACCGCCGAGCGCTTCGGCCTCGTGAACCAGGTCGTCCCAGCCGGCGAGCTTCGAGCAGAGGTCCGTCGCTGGGCGGACGAGATCATGTCTCTCTCACCGACGGCACTGCGCTTCGTGAAGCAGTCGTTCACCGCCGACACCGAGCACCTAGCGGCGATCGGTCAGCTCGCGTTCTCGGGCCTCGACTCGTTCCTCGATTCGGAGGAGGCCAAGGAGGGGGTGGAAGCCTTCACGGAGAAGCGCCCGCCCGACTTCTCGCGTTTCCGCGCCTGATCT
>DATHAN010000103.1:0-2471 GCA_035296645.1 Thermoleophilaceae bacterium | reverse complement strand
CTACGGGATGGTCGGCTGGCTGATCTTCGACGAGCACGCCCCCGACCGCTTCGGGACGATCGGCGACGCGATGCTCAACCTGTTCGTCATGCTCACGCTCGAGAACCTGCCAGAGAACCTCGCGATGGGGCGCGCGAGGTGTCGGA
The DNA here is from genome assembly GCA_035296645.1 of Thermoleophilaceae bacterium. Lineage (GTDB taxonomy): Bacteria > Actinomycetota > Thermoleophilia > Solirubrobacterales > Thermoleophilaceae > JACCUC01. The sequence goes on along the minus strand of DATHAN010000103.1, from coordinate 2,325 downwards.
GTGGACGGTCCTCTACTTCCTCTCGTTCGCCCTGCTCGCGGCGTTCCTGCTGTTCAACCTGTTCATCGGCATCGTCATCAACTCGATGGAGGAGGCGCGCGCTCGAGCTCGCGCGGGCCGAGCGCGAGCTGGCGGACGCGGACCCGGGCAACGACGAGGCCGCGCACGACGTCGTGCTCGCCGAGCGCGTGCGGTCGATCAGGCAGTCGCTCGACGACCTCGAGCGCGAGCTTGCCCGCTCCCCGCTGGCCCCGATCGGCGCGCCCGCGGCGCGCGACCGGCCGCCGAGCGACGGGTCGCGCGGCGACTGACGCGACGCGTCCGCCGTCAGGCCGAGCCTATTCCTCGCCCTCGAGGACGCCGGAGCTCGCGACCCAGATCGTCGCCCCGCATGCGAGCACGACGAGCGCCGCGACGAGCCCCAGCGTCCAGCCACCCCCGAAGTCGAAGAGCTTCGGTCTCGGTCCCGGTCGATCGATGAGCGGCGCCAGCAGCACGAGTATCACGGCTATTCCGCCGACGCCCGCGAGCACCAGCGCGGTCCGAGCCGTCTGACCGAGCAGGCTGAGGACCGCGACCACTACGGCGGCGCCGGCGAGCAGGGCGATCGGGATGTCGAGCACGCTCAGGGTCTGCCAGCCGTTCGGGTAGGGGCAAGGCTCGAGCGGGCACCTCTGCTGGCCCCACGACATGAACAGCGTCAGCGCGAGCAGGAGTCCGGCGACCACCGCCACGACCGCGGCGATCCCCGCGGGGGTCTTGAGCACCTGCCCGAGTCGCATCGCCCCTGCTCTACCCCGACCGACCGGCGGACGCAACCTCCCGCCAGTCCTCCTGGCCGCCTGTCTTCTCGACGAGCCGCACTTTGGCGACCCGTACGCCTCGCTCGAGGCCCTTGACCATGTCGTACACGGCGAGCGCCGCGACCGCGCACGCGCACATCGCCTCCATCTCGACGCCGGTCCGGGCCTCGGTGCGCGCCTCGGCCTCGATCTCCACGCGCCCCGCGTCCGCCACGACCTCTACGCGCACGTCGACGTGCGTGAGCGGCAGCGGATGGCACAGCGGGATCAGGTCGGCCGCGCGCTTTGCCGCCTGGATGCCGGCGATGCGCGCGACCGTTACCACGTCGCCCTTCGGCGCGTCACCGCGCGCCACCGCGTCCGACGTCTCGGGACGCATTCGCACCTCCGCCCGCGCGACGGCTCGGCGCTCGGTCACCGCCTTGTCCCCGACGTCGACCATGCGGGCGGCACCGCCTTGGTCGAGGTGGGTTGGTCGGTCGGCACCCACGGCGGGCGAGTCTACGACGCCACGCGTCGGCTCCGTCCGCCCGCCATCTCGTCTGGCCGCCGGCGCGGCGTTTCTCCCCGGAAGGCCGCGGGCATGCTCAGAGCACGCGGGGGACGTTCCTCCGCCTGGCTCGGAGGAGGAGTGCGGAGATGAGCACCGGAGTCATCATCGTCATCGTCGTGGTCGTCGTCCTGTTGCTCGTCGGCGGCGTGGTGGCGGCGCGCATCGGCGCGCGCAAGCGGCGCTCGAAGCAGCTCCGCGACCGCTTCGGGCCCGAGTACGACCGGGCGGTCGAGCAGCACGGCGATCGCAAGCAGGCCGAGGACAAGCTCGAGGAGCGCCGCGAGCGGCGCGAGCAGCTCGAGATCCGGCCGCTCGAGCGCGAGCAGCAGGAGCGCTTCGCCGAGGAGTGGCGCCGGGTGCAGGGTCGCTTCGTCGACGCGCCGCAGGAGGCGGTGCGCGAGTCGGACCACCTGGTCAAGGAGGTGATGCGCCAGCGCGGCTACCCGATCGAGGACTTCGAGCGGCGCGCCGACGACATCTCGGTCGACCACCCGCACGTGGTCGAGAACTACCGCTCGGCCGGACGCATCGCCGGTCGCAACGAGCGCGGCGAGGCGAGCACCGAGGACCTGCGCCAGGCGACCGTCCATTACCGCGAGCTGTTCGAGGAGCTGCTCGAGACCCGCGTCGGCGGTGGGAGCCAGTCCGACGCGGGCGGCCGCGGCGAGGCCGCCGGCGGGCCGGGACGCGAAACTGGCGGTGGCCGACAGGAGGAGGTCCGATGACCGAGCGTGGCGAGGAAGCGCAAGTGGGGACGGAGCAGGGCTCTCCGGTTGAAGCTGGCACGGATGCGCCGGGCGCCGACCGGCGTGAGGGCTCACCCGACCAGAGTCGGGCCCAGGGTCCGGCCGGGGGTGCGGGCGGCGAGCAGGCAGCCGCGCTCCTCCCGGATGACGCGGCGGGCGACTTCGAGCGCCGCTGGCATGCCCTCCAGGTGAGCTTCGTCGACGAGCCCCAGCGCTGCGTCCA
>DATHAN010000102.1:0-2993 GCA_035296645.1 Thermoleophilaceae bacterium | reverse complement strand
GCTCGCGAAGATCGAGACGGCGATCTTCCGCCGCAAGACGATCGTCTTCGACTACTACACGATGGGCCGCGACGCCGAGGAGACGCGCCGGGTCGACCCCTACCAGCTCCTGTTCCGCGGCGGCCGCTTCTACCTGATCGGACGCGCGCGCGAGCGCGACGACATCCGCATCTTCCGCCTGTCGCGCATCCGCGGCAAGGTCGCCTACGCCACCAAGTCGGAGCACGACTTCCCGCCCCCCAAGGACTTCGACCCGCGCACGTACGCCTCGCGCGCCGACTGGCAGCTCGGGGAGCCCGCGGATACGGCGCGCGTGTGGGTCTCGAGCCGCATCGACTGGCTCGTCGAGCGGCACTTCGGCGAAGTCGGGACGGTCGTGTCCGCCGCCGACGCCCCCGACGCGCCCGACGACGACGGCATCGTGTTCGAGACCCCCTACGCCGACGCGCGCCTGCTGATCTCGTGGGTGCTCGGCCTGGGCGAGCGCGCCCGCATCCTCGCTCCCGACGAGCTCATCGAGGAGTTCACCGAGCGGGTGCGGCTCGTGGTCGAGCGTCACTCCGGCGCGCTCGACGTGGCGCCCGCGGTGGTCGCACGGCCGCCGCGCGAGGGCCCGGTCGAGGGCGCGGCGGGCTGCGAGCCGGCCTCGGACGGCGCGCGCGAGGCCCCGATCCGTCCGGAGCGCCTCGCACGGCTCGTGACGCTCGCCGGGATCCTCGTGCAGGCCGCGCGCGAGGCGCGGAAGCTCGACGTCGGCGAGCTGTGCGAGACGCTTCAGACCTCCGAGGGGGAGCTGCGCGAGGACATCGACGTGCTCAACGTCGTCAACTTCGGCGGCGGGAGCTACGTGCTCTACGCCGAGGTGCAGGGGGACCAGATCGAGGTCGACCCCGAGCCCTACGGCGACAGCTTCGCGCGTCCCGCGCGCCTCCTGCCGCTCGAGGCCAAGGCGCTCGTGGCGGCCATCGATCTGCTCGGCGAGCATTTGCCCGAGGGCTCGCTCGCCTCGGCGCGGGCCAAGATCGTCGCGGCGCTCGGGGACGACCCGGCGGCCGGCGGCGGGCTCCAGATGACGAGCGCGCGCGGCGACGACTCGGAGATCGCGCGCGTGGTCAGCCAGGCCGTCGCCGCGCGGCACCTCCTGCGGATCGATTATTACAAGGAGAACGAGGACGAGTTCGTCGAGCGGGTCGTCGAGCCCTACCAGCTCCTGAACGGCCGCGAGGGGTGGTACGTGCACTCGTTCGATCCCGAGCGCGGCGACGCGCGCAGCTTCCGTCTCGACCGCATCCGGTCCGCCGAGGCGCTCGACGAGCGCTTCGAGCCGCGGCCTGGGATCGAGCCCGACGTCGAGGGCTGGCCGCGCACCGGCGAGGTCCCCGCCTCGCACGCCGCACGCGTATGGGTCGCGCCCGAGCGCGCGCGCTGGGCGCGCGAGGAGCGCGCGTTGGCCGAGGAGCTCGAGGACGGGGCGGTGGTGGTCGAGCTGCACTACGCGGGCGAGAACTGGCTCGTCCGCGAGATCCTCCGCGAGGCCGGCGACGCTGCCGTGCTCGAGCCCGAGGAGGCGCGGCGGGCGGTACTCGAGGCGGCCGAGGCGGTCGCGGGTCTCGTGCGCGGGTAGCGGAGTCGCAGCGAGCGCCCCTCCGCCTCGGGGCCTCTCGATTCGAGGTGGCCACACGGTGGCCGGGCTGCTCGCTGGGCTTCCCGGAGTCCCAGTGGACGTCGTCGACGCCGCGAAGGCGCTCGATCGCCACTACATCCCGACCCGATACCCGAACACCCACCCGCACGGCGCACCCGCGGCGCGCTCGGTGCGGCGCCTCGGACGGCTCCTCTCGCTCGCCTAGTCCTCGCCCGTCGCGATCAGGCGCTCGACGCGCTCGAGGCTCGACTGCACGCGCTCGACCATCGCGTCGAGGTACTCGCGTGCGCTGCCCACGCTCTTGGTCGCGCCGGTCAGGGCGACGCGGATGCGCTGGGCGTCCTTGAGCGCGGACAGCGCCTCCTCGGCCGCGTCCCGCACACCCGCGGCATCGACCTGGAGCGAGCGCTCGCGCGCCATCAGGCAGCGGCAGCGCGCGTAGCGGTAGGCGAGCTCGAGCGGTCGCGGGTCGAGGCTCTCCCGGTCGAGGGCGACGATCATCTTGTTGCCCTCATACTCGTGGAGCGGCTCGCGGCCCGCCGGGACCTTGTCGTCGGAGGCCACGACGAGGACGGCGAAGGCCGCATCGCGCTCGCGCAGGGCGCCGTTCAGGACCTCCCAAGCGCGGTTCTTCGAGAGCTGCTCGTCCTTGACCTCGACGGCGATCCGCCCTCGGGACTCGCCTTGGGCCGCCTCGAGCTCGATGACCACGTCGCCGAGCTTGCCGCCGCTCGCCGAGCGCTCGTCGCCCACGTGGTGGGCGACGTCGCCGCGCGCGGAGGCCATCGACTCGAGCATGCCGAAGCACGCTTCCTCGAAGCTGCGGCCCTTGGCCGTCCCACGCTCGCGCTCGGCCTCGAGCTCGGCGCGGCTCTCCTCGGCGTCGCGCAGGCGCTGGATCTCCGCGCGCAGCTCGGCGAGCCGGTTGAGGAAGGCGTCGTCCTTCTCGCGCGCGGCGCGGAGCTCGCCGCGGACCGTGCTCGTGAAGCTCGCGAGCGGGTTGTGGCCGTCCTCGGCCGAGAACTGGCGCAGCAGGTCGGCGCGCGACTCCTGGAGCGCGCGCGACATGAGCTCGCGGAGCTGGTGCTGGACCGCGGTGCTGCGGTCGCCGCCGAAGTGTCGCGCGATCAGCTCGCCCAGCTCCTCGGAATGCGAGTCGAGCGCCTTGGCCATCGCGCCCGAGTCCTCGCCGAGGAAGCGCTCGAATTGGCTCTGCATGTGCTCGGCGACCGCTCGCGCCTTGTCGGCGAACGAGCGCTCGACCTCGCTCGAGAGCTTCTCGAACTCGCGCCGCACGAAGTCGACCTCGGCGCCCGTCGCCTCGCGGTCGAGTACGCGCGCTCCGATC
>DATHAN010000101.1:0-2585 GCA_035296645.1 Thermoleophilaceae bacterium | reverse complement strand
CGTGCGCTCGGCGTTCGGCCAGATCGTGCGCGCCCAGCTGTGCGACGCGTGCGGGGGCGAGGGCAAGATCGCGCGCACGCCGTGCGAGCGCTGCCGCGGTCGCGGGCGCGAGGCGCGCCGCGTCGAGCTGACGGTCGACGTCCCCGCGGGGATCGCCGACGACCAGCGCATCCGCCTCGCCGGCCGCGGCCATGCCGGCGAGCGCGGTGGTCCCCCCGGAGACCTGTACGTGGTCGTGCGCGTGCGGGAGGACGAGCGCTTCGTGCGCGACGGGAACGACCTCGTGAGTGTGATCGACGTTCCCGCCCCGGCGGCCGCGCTCGGCACCTCGATCACCGTCCCGACTCTCGACGGCGAGGAGCGGCTCGAGCTCGAGCCGGGGACTCAGCCCGGCACGGTGATCACGCTGCCCGGCCGCGGGATGCCGTCACTGCGGCGTGGGCGCCCCGGCGACCAGCGCGTCGTCGTGAACGTCGTCGTACCGCGGCGGCTGTCGGCTCGCCAGCGCGAGCTGCTCGAGCAGCTCGCGGAGTCGCTCGAAGAGCACAACCTCGTCGCGCCCGAGGAGTACGAGCCCGAGTCGCTGTTCGCGCGCGTGCGTCGCGCGCTCGGGTGAGCGCCGCTCGGCCCGCGGCGTGATCCGCCTCGCCGTCCGCGCCCCGGCCGCCGCGGCCGAGCAGGTGCTGGCGGCGCTGCTCGAGGTCGCGCCGGCCGGCGTCGAGCAGGTCGATGGCGACGGCTTCGTCGAGTTCGCGCTCTACGGAGCGCCGGGCGAGCTGCCCTCGCTCGGGACGAGCGAGGCCGAGGTGGGTGGTGTGCGGGCGGTGGTGCGCGGCGAGGAGGTGGCCGACGATTGGGCCGAGCGCTGGCGGCGCTTCCACCGCCCGGTGCTCGTCGCCGGGCGACTGTACGTGCGCCCGCCGTGGGAGGAGCCGGCGCGCGAGCCCGCCGTCGAGGACATCGTGATCGACCCCGGCCGGGCGTTCGGAACGGGTGCGCACCCGACGACCGTGGCGTGCGCCGCGCTGCTCGTGGAGCTCGCCGCGGACCGAGCCGCACGCACCGGCCGGCCGGCGTCGCTCGCCGATCTCGGCTGCGGCTCGGGCGTGCTCGCGATCGCCGCGGCGAGGCTCGGGTTCGAGCCGGTGACCGCGGTCGACGTCGACCCTGCCGCCCTCGAGGCGACCGAGCGCAACGCGCGCGCCAACGACGTCGAGGTGCCTCGCCTCGAGCGCGCGGATCTGCGCGACGACGCACCGCCGCGCGCGGACACGGTGGTCGCCAACCTCACGCGCCCGCTCCTGCTGCGGCTCGCGCCCAGGCTTCTCGAGGCGCCGCCGGAGGCGGCGATCGTGTCCGGCCTCCTCGACGAGGAGGCCGCGGACGTGGGGGACGCGCTCGAGCCCGCGCTCCGCGAGCGACGCCGGGTGAGCGCGCGTGGCTGGACCACCCTTCTGCTCGAGCGAGTCGCGCGACAGCGCGGCTAGGGCGCCGGGTCGCCCTCGACGCGGGCGCGGGCGCCACCCGGGAGCCGGTCGACCAGGCGCCCGAGGCGCTCGACCGCCCCCTCGAGGGGCTCGGCGATGGCGATCGCGCGCTGAAGCGTCGGCAGGGCGGCCGCCACCTCGGCGCCCTGCTCGACGACCTCGCGCGCCCGCTCGGCGACGAGCAGCGACTGCTCGACCGCGAGCTGGCCCATCTCGAGCAGGCGCTCGCTCTGCTCGAGCAGCGCGGCGCTGCGCTCGTCGAGACGGTGGCCGAGCGCGACGATCTCGCCGCCGCGCGCGTCGAGGCGCTCGCCGACATCGAGAAGCTCGCCGCCGCGTGCGTCGATCCGCTCCCCGATCGCCACGAAGTCCTCGCCGCGCGCGTCGATCCGCTCGCCCAGCGCGACGAGCTCGGCGCCCCGCGCGTCTAGGACCTCGCCGAGCGCGATCCCACGCTCGAGCTGCCGCTCGACGCGGCCGGCGCGCGCCTCGAGCACGTCCAGGCGCGCCGGCAGCTCGCGTGCGGCCCGCGCGATCGCCGCCAGGTCGTCGAGCGCCCGCAGAACCGTCCGCATCGGAAGCAAGGGAAGCCCGAGCGCGCCCATCGCGCCGCCGAGGCTATCTCGCGCCTGCCCCTTCGCTCACCGCAGCGACCGCTGCGAGACGACGCCGGCCGCCTCCTGCCACCACGCGCGCTCCTCGGGCTCGCCGGCGCGGCGGATCCGCTCGCGGCAGTAGCGCAGGAGCTGGCTCGAGCCGCCCACGGCCACCAGCTCGCCGGTGACCGCGAAGCGGCCGTCCTCGAGCTCCACGAGCGAGCCCGCGCGCTCGCGCCGCGTCCGCAGGCGCCGGACGACGGGGACGCCCGCCACCGAGACCGGGTCGCCGGGATCGCCGTCGCCCTCCCTCCACGGCCGCACGGTGAAGATCGGCGACCGCCCGAGCGGTCGCGACGGCGTCCCGCCGGGCTCCTCCATCGGCCCCTCGCGCCAGCGCGCGAACAGCCCCTCGACCTGGTCGCGCACGCGCTCACGCGCGAGGATGTGGAGCCGGTCGCCGGCCTCGACGCGCGTCGAGCCGCGGGGAAGGAGCGCCTCC
>DATHAN010000100.1:0-2115 GCA_035296645.1 Thermoleophilaceae bacterium | reverse complement strand
TAGAAGGTCGACAGAGCGCCCACCGTCGAGAGCAGCATGCCCATCGGGTGCGCGTCGTAGCGGAAGCCCTCCATGAGCTTCTTGATGTTCTCGTGGACGTAGGTGTGGTGGGTGATCTCGTGCTCCCACGCGCCCCACTGCTCCTCCGTGGGGAGCTCGCCGTAGATCAGGAGGTACGCGACCTCGAGGTAGTTCGAGTGCTCGCACAGCTCCTCGATGGGGTAGCCGCGGTACTCGAGCACGCCGGCGTCGCCGTCGATGTAGGCGATCCGGCTGCGCGTCGAGGCGGTGTTCTTGAACGCCGGGTCGTAGGTCATCAGGCCGAAGTCGTCGTCGTCGACCTTGATCTCCCGGAAGTCCATCGCGCGCACCGTGCCGTCGGTGATCTCGAGCTCGTAGCTCTTTCCGGTGCGGTTGTCGGTCACCGAGAGGGAGTTCTCGGCCGTAGCTGCGCCGCCGTCTCGCTCCTGTTGGGTGTCCTGGGTTGCCATCAGCTCTCCTCGCTCGTGCCTGGGCGGTGCCTCCGCCTACAGATAACCGATTTCCGCGGCCGCGAAGCCTGCTCGCGCCGTCCCCGGGCGCCGAGGGCGGTTACAGTGGCGGCGGCATCGGCGATAGGAGGTCCGCGTGGACTTGAAGAGCCTGAGCCTGGGAGAGCGGATCGCCGCGGTGAGCGGTGCGGCGCTGTTCCTGTTCATGTTCGTGCCGTGGCTCGAGGGACGCACGGCGTGGGAGCTATTCTCGTTGCTGCACGTGCTCCTGGCGCTCGTCGCCCTCACCGCCGTGGCGCTTCCGTTGATCAAGGCGACCGCCCCCGACTCGCCCCTGCGCGTCTCGATCGGGACGGTGCTCTCGCGGGCGGGGCTCGTGGCGCTCACGATCACGGCGACTTTCCTGATCGAGGGCGCGGACCGCAACGTCGGCATCTTCCTCGCCGTGCTCGCCGCCGCGGGGATCCTCTGCGGCGGGATGACGACCCCGGACGAGGCCGCCGAAGGCACCCGCGGCCGCCGCCGCGAGCGCGAGCGCCCGCGGCGCGCGTACTCGTCCGAGGAGTTCGAGGAGCCGCCGCCCGGAATGGAGGACTGGCGCCCGGGGGCGCGGTCGTGGGGTCCGGAGGAATTCGAGGAGGAGCCCGCCTCGGCCCGGGCGGGCGGGGGCTCTCCGGCGCGCCGCGAGCGCGGGGTCGACCCCGAGCCCGAGGAGCCGGAGCGGCGCCGCCGGCGGGAAAGGCCGGAAGGCGAACCGACCGAGGTACGCGAGCCGCGCCGACGCCGCGATCCCGATCCGCCGGAGGCGTCCTAGCCGCCGACGCTCGCCGCCTCCGCCGCGGCTACTCCTGGCCGCTTCCTCCGGCGCTCTCCTTGCCCTTATGCTCCGCGTCCTCGGCGGCGCCGAGGATGACTGCCGAGCCGATCGTGCCCGCCACGAGCAGGACGGAGATCGCGATCACCACGCGCTCGCCGCCACGCCCGCCCGGGAAGCGGTCGAACTTGATGCCGAGCGCGGCGACGACCACCGCCCAGGCCGCGAGCGCGATCCCGAGGATGTAGTAGAGCGTCACGGCGCGGGAAAGCTAGCGGAGCGGGTCGCGGGGGCCGTACGAGCGCGGAGCGCGCGCGGGCCTGCCGCGACGGCCCGCGGGCGCGCGGACGCGCCGCGGCGCCTCGTGCCGCGCGCCGGCGTGCGGGCCCCGGCGCGACGGCCGCGGCCTCGGATGGCGCGGACCGGTTCCGCCACCGCCGTCGCTCGTGTCGCCCTCCGGGCGCGCCTCGGGGCGGCACGCCCACCACACGATCCACGCGAGCGCGAGGATCGGGATCTTGAGGACGACCATCATGAAGAAGAACGTCCACCCCACTGCCGCACAGGGTACCGCGATCGCCCCGGCACCAGCGCGCCGGCGGCCGTGCGTCGGACCTCGGCCGGGCCGGCGCCCCTACGCCGACGGCACGACCTCGAACGAGGTCATGCGCCGGAAGTCCTCGAAGCGCTCGTCGATCTCCTCGCGGGTGAGCCGGCGGATGCGCTCGGTGCCGAACTCCTCGACGTTGAACGATGCGAGCACCGAGCCGTAGGTCATCGCCTGGCGCAGGACCGACTCGACCGCGGTCG
>DATHAN010000099.1:0-3000 GCA_035296645.1 Thermoleophilaceae bacterium | reverse complement strand
CGCGCGACAACCCGGCAGAGCGCATCTTCAAGCTCAAGCGCGAGGTGCTCGAGTTCTCGCGCGCGGCGATCCCGCTCGCGGAGCCGCTCGACTCGCTGACCGAGGGCGACCTGCCCCAGGTCGACGGCTCGATGGCGTCGTACTTCCGCGACGTGCGCGATCACCTCGCTCGCGTGGTCGAGCAGATAGAGAGCGAGCGCGAGCTCCTGACGAACATCCTCACTGCCAACCTGACCCAGGTCGGCGTGCGCCAGAACGAGGACATGCGCAAGATCTCGGCGTGGGTCGCGATCGTCGCCGTGCCGACGATGATCGCCGGCATCTACGGCATGAACTTCGACTTCATGCCGGAGCTCCACTCCCCGTACGGGTACCCCGGCGTGCTTGCGGTGATGCTCGTAGCCTGCCTGACCCTGTACCGCCGCTTCCGGCGCGCCGGCTGGCTGTAGCGGCGCACCGGTCGGCTGCGATGGGCGCCGGCCGGTAGGGTCCCGGCCGTGGCCGGCGACTGCATCTTCTGCGGGATCGTGGCGGGCGAGGTTCCCGCCCACAAGGTCGACGAGGACGAGCACACCGTCGCGTTCATGGATCTCAACCCGTGGACGCGTGGGCACGCGCTGGTCGTGCCGCGGCGGCATTCGGCGAACCTGTACGAGATCGACGACGAGGACCTCCGCCACACCGCGGTGTCCGCGCACCGGCTCGCGCGCACGATGCGCGACCGGCTCGGCTGCGACGGGGTGAACGTGCTGAACGCCGCCGAGCCGGCGGCGTGGCAGACCGTCTTCCACTTCCACCTGCACGTGATCCCGCGCTACCACGACGATCCGCTCGAGCTGCCCACGCACCCCGGCGAGGCGAGCGAGGACGAGCTCGCCGCGGCCGCCGAGGAACTTCGTGGCTGACCCGGCGACCGACCGTCCGCCGGACGCGACCGTCCGCTTCGAGCGCCGCGACGCCGTGGGCGCCGTCGTGCTCGCGAGCCCACCGCTCAACCTGTTCGGCGAGGCGGTCCTCGACGACCTCGAGGCCGCGCTGACCGAGGCGCGCGCGGCCCCGATCCGGGCGCTCGTCGTGCGGGCCGAGGGGCGGGTGTTCACCGGCGGGGTCGACGTCCGCATCTTCGACGGGTTGAGCCCCGAGGGCGCGCACGAGCTCGGCGGGCGCCTGTTCCGGCTCGCCCACGGGCTGGAGGACCTGCCCTACCCGACGATCGCGTGCGTGCACGGGTTGTGCCTGACCGCCGGCTTCGAGCTGTCGCTCGCGTGCGACTTGATCTGGGCCGCCGAGTCCGCGCGTTTCGGGCTCGTCGAGGCGGTCGTCGGGGTGTCGCCGTTCATGGGCGGGACCCAGCGCGTCGCCGAGCGCGCCGGCCCCGCCCGGGCGCGCGAGCTCGTGATGAGCGGCGACCTGTACGACGCCGCGACGCTCGAGCGCTGGAACGTGGCCAACCGCGTGCTCGCCGACGAGGAGCTGCTCGAGGGTGTGACCGCCTTCGCCGAGCGGCTCGCCGCCGGGCCGACGCGCGCGCACGCAGCGACAAAGCAGGTGGTGCGCGCCTTCCTCGACCAGGGCGTGCGTGGCGCCGACGGGGCCACCCCGTCGATCGTCCCGCCGCTCTTCGCCACCGACGACCTCAGGCAGGCGGTGCGGAGCTTCCTCGATCAGGGACCGGGCAAGGCCACCTTCGAGGGCAGGTGAACGCGCCGCCCGGGGCGCGCTTCCGAGGCCGCGTCGAGACCCCGCCCGACGCGGGCGGGGTCGCGCGGGCCCCGGACGGTGTCCCCATCGCCTGGCGCGCGTACGGCGAGGGCGAGCCCGTGGTGCTCGTCATGGGCTTCATGGGGTCGGGGCACGCGTGGTTTCGACTGCTTCCGCACATCGCGGCGAGGCGGCGCGCGGTCGTGATCGACAACCGCGGCACCGGCGAGTCGGGCCGCCGGCTCGGGCTGTGGTCGATGGACGACCTCGCGAGCGACGTCCGTGCGGTCCTCGACGACGCCGGCGTGGAGCGGGCTCATGTCGTCGGCGCGTCGATGGGCGGCATGATCGTGCAGCACTTCGCGCTCGCGCATCCCGAGCGCGTCCGGTCCCTGACCCTGTGCTGCACGAGTCCCCACCGCGGTGGGCGCTCCGGGCCGCCCCCCGGGCGGATGCTCGCCTCGCTCGCCCTGCGGCCGCTGCTCGGCGTCGGACGGACGCTGCGCATCGTCGGGCCCCTGCTGTACACCGAGCGCACGCTCGCTGACCGCGACCGGTTCGGCGAGGAGGTCGCGCTGCGCACGACCGACGCCACGCCGCTCGGGACCGTGCCCGCGCAGTTCGCGGCGATCGCCCGCCACGACACGCGCGCGCGGCTCGGCGCGCTCGACACGCCCGCGTTGGTCGTCCACGGGGAGCGCGACGGGCTGGTCCCGCCGACCGCAGGGCGAGAGCTCGCCGACCTCATCCCGGGGGCCGAACTGGTGCTCCTGCCCGACTGCGGCCACGTCCTGACGACCGATTGCGAGGCGGAGGTCGCGGCCGCGATAACCGGCTTCCTCGACCGCGTCGAGGGCTGACGCAGGCCGTCTCGCAATGCTCGGACCGGGCTCCCGCGAGGCCCGGGGTCAGTGCTAGCGTTCCGCGCTGCAAGTGGCCGGGGCCCTCCGGCCGGAAGACGCACGTGGCCAGTCTCGGCTGGAGCGAGCACGTGCACGACAGGAAGGTGCAAGACGGATGCCAACCGGAACCGTCAAGTGGTTCAACGACGAGAAGGGCTACGGCTTCATCACGCCCGACGAGGGTGGCCGTGACCTCTTCGTCCATCACACCGGGATCAATTCACAGGGCTTCCGGAGCCTGCAGGAGAACGCCAAGGTGTCGTACGAGCAGGAAGAGGGCGACAAGGGCCCCAAGGCCGTCAACGTCGAGAAGCTGTGAGGCGCCACGCGGGTCGGGCGCGCGGCGCCGCCGGGCCGCGCCCTGCGCCCCACACGGGCAGCTAGTGTCGAAGGAAGA
>DATHAN010000098.1:0-2804 GCA_035296645.1 Thermoleophilaceae bacterium | reverse complement strand
CTCGCGCGGCCGCGTGGAGGAGACGCTCACCGACCTCCGGCGCCGGCTCGACATCTCGTACGTGCTCGTGACCCACGACCTCGGGCAGGCCGAGCGGCTCTCCGACCGCGTCGTGCGGCTTGAGGCCGGCCGCGTGGTCGGCGAGGCGAGTGGCGGTCGCCCGCCCGGCTCCGCACCCGCCCCGGACGACCACAGTGTGCGCGCCGATGCGCGGGCGAGCGCCGCCCCGCCGACCGGGGTCGCCGCCGACGAGGGTGGCGGGTGAGCCGGGCGCCCGACATCACGCTGCTCGAGGTCGTGGCCGCGCTCGGGCTCGTGGCAGTCGCGACCGCCGTATCGCTGTGGCAGCGCATGCGCCTCGAGGGCGACATCGCGATCGCCGTGGTGCGCTCCTTCCTGCAGCTCACCGCGGTCGGCTTCGTGATCCAGGTCATCTTCCGCGAGCGCGGCCTGGCGCTCGTCGTCGTCCTGATCGCGGTCATGGCGGTGTTCGGCGCATTCACCGCGCGCCGGCGGGCGCCGGCGGTGCCGCGGGCGTTCCTCCCGTTGCTGATCGCGCTGGGGCTCGCCGGCGCGGCGACGCTCGTGCTCGTCGTCGCGCTCGGAATCTTCCCGCCCACCCCCCAGTACCTCGTCCCCGTGGGCGGGATGGTGGTGGGCAACTCGATGACCGCCGCCGCGGTCGCGCTCAACCGGCTCGGCGACGACGTCGCCGCCTCGGCGCGCGAGGTCGAGGCGACGCTCGCACTCGGCGCGACCGCCTCGCAGGCCGTGCGGCCGATCGTCCGCCGCAGCCTGCGGTCGGGCGTGATCCCGCTCATCGACTCGACGAAGACGACCGGCGTCATCTTCTTCCCCGGGACGATGGTGGGGATGCTGGTGGCGGGCGCCGCGCCGTTCGCGGCCGTCCGGCTCCAGCTCATCCTCCTGTACGTGCTGCTCGGCAGCGTGGCGATCGCCTCGGTGACGGCGGTCGTGCTTGCTCAGCGCACCTTCGTCACGCCGGCGCATCAGCTGCGGGAGGCTCCGGCCACGGCGTGAGACCCGCGCGGCGGGACCGCCGTCGAACTCGGCGACCTCAGCCGCGCCACAGCCGCCAGGCCGAGACGAGCAGGAAAGCGCCGAACAGCCGCTGGAGCACCTCGGTCGGAAGCGCCAGGGCGAGCAGCGCGCCCGCCACCGCGGCGACGACGCCGACCGCCGCCATCCACGCGGCCGCGCGGCGCATGACGTTCCCCGCGCGATCCTGGGCGATCGCCCCGGAGACCGACGTCGGAACGATCGTGGCGAGCGAGGTTCCCTGGGCGACGGTCTGCGGCACGCCGAAGGCGATCGTCAGGGCGGGCACGAGCACGATGCCGCCGCCTATCCCCAGCGCGCCGCCGGCCGCCCCGGCGACGAAGCCGATTAAGATCATGAGCAGGTCGCCGAGCAGCATCAGCCGGGAAACACGAGCTGCTTGACGCCGGCCGCGGCGATCGCCACGGCGACCACGCGGCGGAGCGTGTGCTCGGGCAGCCGCGCCGCCCAGCGCGCACCGAGCGGCGCCCCGATGACCGACCCGACGGCGAGGAGCAGCGCGAGGCGCCAGTCGACGCTGCCGCCGGCGAGCGCGTACACCGCCATGCCGGCGAGCGTGAGCGGCGCGATCGCCGCGAGCGACGTGCCGTTCGCGGCGTGCTGGCCGACGCGCGCCCACATGACCTGGAGCGGGACCATCACGAACCCGCCACCGATGCCGAGCAGCGAGCCGAGGAACCCGCCCGCGAAGCCGGTCGCCGCGGAGCGGGGGCGCGAGACCCGCGCCTGCTCCGCTCGGCCCTCACCGCTCAAGTGCCGCTCACATCCCGAGCGACGTCTGCGAGGCGCAATCGAGCGTGACGGGCCGGGACACGGCGGGCAGGATGGCAGGCGGCGCCGCGTTTGGCCGCCGCGGCGCGGGGGATACCAGGGCTAGGAGTCGGTCACGACGAGCCAAGGAGGGAAGGACGATGGCCAAGGACCACGGCTCGAGCGTCAATGACGACAGACAGTACGAGAGGCTCCGCGATCAGGGCATGAGCAAGGAGAAGGCCGCCCGGATCGCCAACACCGGCCGCTCGGAGTCCGGCAAGCGCGGCGGCAAGTCGTCGAAGTACGACGACTGGTCGAAGCAGGACCTCCAGGAGAAGGCCAAGGAGGTCGGCATCGAGGGCCGCTCGAAGATGGACAAGGGCGACCTGATCGACGCGCTGCGCAACCACTGAGGCGGGGAGCGAGCCCCCGACAACGGGCGCCGGTCCTCGCGCTCGGGCACGGTCCGGCGCGAGCCTGCTCAGAGCGTCGAGAGCATGAACGCGAGCAGAAAGCCGGTCGCCGTCGCGAACGCGACCTACGGACCGCCCTCGCGGTACGCCTCGGGCATCACGGTGTCGGCGAGCGAGGCGAGCACCGCCCCGCCCGCGAACGCCTGCAGGCCGGCGAGCGTGACCGGCGGAAGCGTCAACGAGAGCAGCCACCCGCCGACGGTGGCGAGGGTCAGCAGCACCGCGGCTCGCAGCCAGATGCCGACCACCGACCGGGGCGAGCGCTCGTGCGAGCGCATGTCGGCCGCGCCGCTCAACGCCTCGGGGAAGTTGGAGACGAAGATCGAGATGAGCAGGACGACTCCCCCGGCGCCCGACGCGACACTGGTTCCCAGGGCGATGTTCTCCGGCACCCCGTCGAGCGTCACGCCGGCGAGCAGCCCGCCGCCCGCGCCGCCCCGGGCGACGCGCTCGAGCAGCGCGTCGACCACCACGAAGACCGCCGCGCCGGCGAAGAGA
>DATHAN010000097.1:0-2519 GCA_035296645.1 Thermoleophilaceae bacterium | reverse complement strand
GCCGACGCGTTCGCCCTGCGCCTCACCGGCGAGCCCGCCGCCTTCATCGAGCTCGAGCGCGAGCTCGCGGTGAGCAACGTGAGCGAGCCGGCGCCCCCCTTGGTGTGGCACGCGCTGCTCGGGACGCACCCGACCGCCGTCGAGCGGATCGGCTTCGGGCTCGCGTACGCGCGCGCGACCGGACGATGAGGATCGTCGTGCTCGCCGTCGGCCGCCTGCGGCCGCCGTTCAGCGACGACGTCCAGCACTACCGCGGCCTGCTCGGGCGTCACACGCGCGTCGAGCTGATCGAGGTTCGCGAGGAGGAGCGCGTCGAACGGCGCCTGCCCGAGCGCGCCTACCTGTGCCTGCTCGACAGCCGCGGCCGGACGTTCACCTCGGAGGGGTTCAGCACGTTCGTCGAGGAGCGGCGCCGGTCGGGGCGCGACCTGTGCTTCGTGATCGGCGGTCCTCGCGGGCTCGACCTCGGCGGGGTCGACATGCGCCTGTCGCTCGGGCCGATGACGCTGTCCCACCAGCTCGCCCGCGTCGTCCTGCTCGAGCAGCTATTTCGCGCGCACAAGATCCTCGCGCGCGAGCCATACCATTACTGACCCCGCCGGGCAGTCGTTCCGCGACGCACCGCTTAGCGCCCTGCCCGCCGCGCCACGAGTTCTTGATGACCGACCTCGAGACCGACATCGACGCCGCGGCGGGGTCCGCCGCCGACCCGCTCACCGCGCTGCGGATCGCTCTCGCCGAAGCCGCGACGGAGGTCCGCGGCAAGCCCGCCACGGTCGAGCTGCGCCTCGACCGCCCGCCGCGGGCCGAGCTAGGCGACTTCGCGACGAACACGCCGCTCATGCTCGCCTCGGGGCTCGACGACAGCCCGCACGCGGTGGCCGAGCGGCTCGGCGAGGCGCTCGCCGGCAGGCTCGGGGCGGACCTCGACCGGACCGAGGTCGCGGGCCCCGGCTTCCTCAACCTGTTCCTCGCCGACCGCTTCTGGCGGGGAGCGCTCGGAGCGATGGCTGGGGCCGGCCGCGACTTCGCGGCCGGCGTCGCTTCGGCCGCCGCCGAGCGCATGCTCGTGGAGTTCGTGAGCGCCAACCCCACCGGCCCGATCACCGTCGCCGCGGCCCGGCACGCGGCGTACGGCGACAGCCTGTGCCGGCTGCTCGCCTTCGCCGGGCACGCGGTCGAGCGCGAGTACTACGTGAACGACGCCGGGGGCCAGATCCGCCGCTTCGGTGAGTCGCTCGCCGCGCGCGCACGCGGGGACGAGCCGCCCGAGGACGGCTACCGCGGCGAGTACGTGGCCGAGCTCGCGACGCGCATCCCCGACGCCGCCGAGCTCCCGGTCGATGAGCTCGCCGCACGCGGGGTCGAGCTCGTGCTCGAGGGTGCGCGCGCGTCGCTCGGGCGCTTTCGCGTCGACTTCGCCCGCTTCTCCTCGGAGCGCGCGCTGCACGAGAGCGGAGCGATCGAGCGCGTGCTGGAGCAACTCGGCGAGCGCGGTCACGTTTACGCGAGCGAGGGAGCGTGCTGGCTGCGCACGAGCGACTTCGGCGACGACAAGGACCGCGTGCTGCGCCGCTCGAACGGCGAGCTCACCTACTTCGCCGCCGACGTCGCGTACCACGCCGCCAAGCGCGAGCGCGGGCCCGACCGGGTGATCGACGTGCTCGGCGCGGACCACCACGGGTACGTGGACCGGGTACGCGCGGCGTGGGCCGCGCTCGGGGCTGATCCGAGCGCGCTCGAGCTGCTGATCATGCAGCTCGTCAACCTGACCGAGGGCGGGGAGCCCGTGCAGATGTCGAAGCGCGGCGGCGACTTCGTCACCCTCGACGACCTCGTCGACGACATCGGCGTCGACGCGGCGCGGTGGTTCCTGCTCGAGCGCAGCCAAGACACGACCCTCGACGTCGATCTGGCGCTCGCGCGCGAGCAGAGCCAGGTGAACCCGGTCTACTACGTGCAGTACGCGCACGCGCGGATCGCCGCGATCCTGCGCAAGGCGGGGGAGGAGCGGCTCGCGGCGGCCGCGGGCGCGGACCTCTCCACGGGCACCGCGCCGCTCCATCCCTCCGAGCGCGCGCTCACCCGCCGGCTGCTCGAGCTCCCCGACGAGGTGGCGACCGCCGCGGCGCGCCGGTCCCCGCACCGCCTCACGACCTACGCGCTCGAGCTCGCCCAGGAGTTCTCGGCCTTCTACCGCGACTGCCGCGTCGTGGGCGCCGACGAGGAGGGCGGCGACGAGCTCTTCCGCCTCACGCTCTGCCACGCGACCCAGGCGGCGATCGCGCGCACGCTCGACCTGCTCGGGGTGGAGGCGCCCGAGACGATGTAGCCCGGCGCACGCCCATCGCCCGGCGAGGCGTCCGGGCTTTCATTGAGTTTGCATGAATTCCGCCGCTCCCGCGACAGGACTCGAACTCTGGGCGCTCCCTTGTGTTGGAAGGTCTGGAGGAGGACGCTCGAATGGGATGCGCGGCATGAGGCTCGCGACGAGGGCAACGGAGGGCGCGGCGTACGCC
>DATHAN010000096.1:0-14989 GCA_035296645.1 Thermoleophilaceae bacterium | reverse complement strand
CCTGATGGGCGATCGCCGCGATCCGCTGGGGATCGGCGCCGTAGGGAAGCGACCCCATGAGCGCCTCGCCCGACAGCTTGAGCAGGACGCGGGAGAAGGCGGGCGAGCGCCCGTCGGGCGCTCCGCCGTTCCCCTCCCCCGAGATCGCCACGGCGCCCGCGCTACTCCTCGCCGACCGCGAAGCGCTCGAAGCGGCGGATGACCACGTTCTCGCCCGTGCGGGCGGCGGTCTCCACGCGCATCTCGTCGATCGTCTTGCCGTCGTGCCGGTCGACGTTCACGTGCGCCTGGTTGAGCAGCACGACCTCCTCGAGCCACTTGCGCACCCGGCCCTCGGCGATCTGCTCGCGTACGTGCTCGGGCTTGTCGGCCGCCTGCTCGACGAAGATCCGCATCTCCGCGTCCCGGACCTCGTCGGGCACGTCGTCCTCGGACACGTACAGCGGCGCGGCCGCCGCGATGTGGAGGGCGACGTCGCGGGCGAACTCGCGGAAGTCGTCGTTGCGGGCGACGAAGTCGGTCTCACAGTTGACCTCGAGCAGCACGCCGATCTTGCCGGTGGCGTGGATGTAGCTCTCGACGACCCCCTCGGTGGCCGCGCGCTCGCCCCGCTTGGCGGCGTCGGCCTGCCCGCGGACGCGCAGCAGCTCGACCGCCCCGTCGAAGTCGCCGCCCGTCTCCTCGAGCGCGCGCTTGCAGTCCATCATGCCGGCGCCCGTGCGCTCGCGAAGCGACTTGACGTGGCCGGCGGAGATGCTCGTGGTCACGTGCGTGCCTCCTGTGGCTGGTTCTCGGCGGATCGGTCCTCGGGCGGCTGGTCGGCCTGGGCCGCCTCGGCCGGGGCCGCGGCCGGCGTGTCCCGTCCGGCGGCCGGCGGCTCGCCCTCGACCTGCGGGCCGGGCCCCTCGGCCTCTGCTCGGCGGGTGGCCTCAGCCTCCTCCTCGGCCTGCCGGCGTGCCTCCTCCTCGGCCTCGCGGCGCTGGCGCTCATCCTCCTCGCGGCGGCGCTGCTCCTCGGCCTCGCGGCGCGCGCGCTCCTCCTCTGCGCGGAAGCGGCCCGCGTGCTCGCGGACGACCTCGCCGACCGCCTCGATCACGAGCCGGCACGAGCGGATCGCGTCGTCGTTGCCGGGGATCGGGTAGGCCACGGGCGACGGGTCGGTGTTCGTGTCGCAGATGGCGATGATCGGCAGCCCGAGCCGCTGCGCCTCGCGCAAGGCGATCGCCTCGGTCTTGAGGTCGACGATGAACACGGCGTCGGGCACGCGCTGCATGTCGCGCACGCCGCCGAGGTTGGTCTCGAGCTTCGCGAGCTCGGCCTCGGCGGCGATCCGCTCGCGCACGGGGAGCAGGTCGAGCGTGCCGTCCTCGCGCCAGGCCGAGAGCTGATGGAGGCGGTCGATGCGGCCCGAGATCGTCCCGAAGTTGGTCAGCAGGCCGCCCAGCCAGCGCTGGTCGACGTACGGCATCCCGGCCGAGGAGGCGACTTCCCGGACCGTGTCGCTCGCCTGCTTCTTGGTCCCGACGAACAGGACCGTGCCGCCGCGCCCGGCCACCGCGCCGGCGAACTCGCGCGCCTCGTCGAGCAGGCGCTGCGTCTTCTGGAGGTCGATGATGTGGATCCCGCCGCGTTCACCGAAGATGTAACGGCGCATGCGCGGGTTCCACC
This sequence comes from Thermoleophilaceae bacterium, assembly GCA_035296645.1. Classification (GTDB taxonomy): domain Bacteria; phylum Actinomycetota; class Thermoleophilia; order Solirubrobacterales; family Thermoleophilaceae; genus JACCUC01. The sequence continues at coordinate 13,321 of DATHAN010000096.1, read as the reverse complement.
GCCGCGTCTGGTGGCCGAAGTGGACTCCGGCCTCGAGCAGCTCCTTGATCCCTACGTCGGGCACGTCGGTTCCTTCCCTTGCTTTGCGTTACGTGCCCGCCGGGCGTCTCGCGGGACCCGAGGCGATGGCTCGCCCGGGCAGGGCCGCGGCGTCTCCGGCGGGGTAGCGGTCTTAGGTCTCGCGCGCGGAGGATAGGGCACGCGGTCAGGCGCCCGCCCGCTCGGAGCGTGCCCGCCCGAGCGCGGCGTCCAGGTCGTCCGGCAGCGGCGACTCGAACGACAATGGATCGCCGGTGATCGGGTGGGCCAGGCTGAGTCGTGCGGCATGTAGGAACTGTCGCTCGAGGCCGAGCCGCCGGCCGCAGTGGCCGCCCCCGTAGCGGGCGTCGCCGCACACCGGATGGCCGATCGCCGCGGCGTGCGCGCGAATCTGGTGCGTGCGCCCGGTCTCGAGCTCGAGCTCGAGCAGAGCCGTGCGGGCGAGCGCCTCGCGGACCGAGAACCGGGTGCGGGCGCTACGCGGACGGTCGGTGGCGATCGAGATGCGCGTGCGGTCGGAGCGGCCCCGGCCAACCGCCGCGTCGACCGTCCCGCTGGGCGCGTCGGGAACGCCCTCGACGAGTGCGAGGTACTCGCGCCGGACCGCGCGCCGGCGAAGCGCCTCGACCAGCGCGTCGTAGGCGCGCTGCGAGCCTGCGAAGAGCAGCAGTCCGGAGGTGTCGCGGTCGAGGCGGTGGACCACCCCTCGGCGCTCGGGCGGTCCGCCGACCGTGCGCCCGGCGAGCGCCTGGGCCAGAGTGCCGTGCTCACGTCCGTGCCCGGGGTGCACGACGACGCCGGCGGGCTTGTCGACCACGAGCAGGTCGTCGTCCTCGTACACGAGCGCGTACGGGACGGCGGGCACGCGGCCGGTGTCCGGGGCGGGGCGCGCGCCTTCGACCGGCTCGCCGAGGTCCACCTCGATCCGCTCGCCCCCGGCCAGGCGATGGCTCTTGGGCCGCACGCGGCCGTCCACGCTCACCCGCTCGGCGGCGATCAGGGCCTGTGCGCCGGCGCGCGTACCGATCTCCGGGCGGCCGCCGAGATGGGCGTCGAGGCGGGTTCCGGCGGCCGAGCCGGGGACGGTGAGCTCGAGCCGTGGCGGGCGCGGAGTCGCGGAGCGCGCGCTCACCGCCCGGCGGCTCGCTCGGGTCCCTCCGACCGTGCGGGCGCGCGCTCCGGACCTTCCACTCCTGCGGGCGGGCCGCCCTCCCCGCGGGCGCGCTTGCCCACGGCGCCACGCTCGCGGGGGTTGGCGGGTCCCTCCGCGACGTACAGGACCCCGAGAACCCCGACGACGATCGCGATGTCGGCGACGTTGAACGCCGGCCAGAACGTCGGGTCGATGAAGTCGACGACCGCACCGAGCCGCGCCCGGTCGACCAGGTTCCCCGCCGCCCCGCCGAGCACCATCCCCACCGGGAGCCACAGCAGATGCCGATCGGCGCGCACGAGGAAGAAGACCAGGACCGACCCGACCGCGAGCGCGGTGATGACGACGATCGGCACGTCGCCGGCGCCCGCGAGCACCCCGAACGCGACGCCGGTGTTGCGCACGAGGCGGAGGTCGATCCCGAACAGCACGGGTATCGCGTCGCCCGGAACGAGCGTGGCGACGGCGAGCGCCTTCGTCGCCTGGTCGAGCACGGCGACCGCCACGAGCGCCACCGCCGCGAGCACGAAGGCACGCCGGCGGGCGCCGCGGGAGCGCGCCCCCGATCGCGGCTCGGGGCCGCGGCCTCGATCCACCGCCGTGCCGCTCAGCGCGCGATCAGCGCGACGATCACGCTCTGAAGGATGATGAGCAGGAAGATCCCGACGATCGGGCTGAGGTCGAGCGCCGCGGGGCCGATCCGCACGGGCGGGATGAAGCGGCGGAACACGTTGAGGTACGGGTCGGAGACGTCCTCGACGAAGCCCGTCACCGTGCGCAGCACCGGGTTGTACGGCATGCGCGGGATCCACGACAGGACGATGCGCGCGATCAGGAGCGCGATGTAGACGCTGAACAGGTTGTCGACGTAGCGGACGACGTCCTGGTTGGCGATCGCGAGTAGCCAGGCCGGCTCGAGCGCGTGGGTCACCGCGTCCCTCCCCCGCCGACCACGGCGGCGACCGCGTCGGCGAAGGCGGCCCGCACGCCGCCCCGCTCGAGCGCCTCGAGCCCGTGGGCGGTCGAGCCGCCCGGCGAGGTCACGCGCCAGCGGATCGCGGCGCTGTCGAGCTCGCCTGCGGAGAGCATCGCCGCCGTCCCGGCCATCGTCTCCGCGGCCATGAGCGCGGCGCTCTCGCGCGGGAGCCCGTGGCGGACGCCGGCGTCCGCGAGCGCCTCGACCACGAGCGCGAAGAACGCCGGCGCGCATCCGGCGAGCGCGGTCGCGGGCTCGAGCAGTCGCTCGTCGAGCTCGAACACCGTCCCCACGCGAGCCATCAGGCCGAGGAGCTCGGGTTCGGGGCCCTCGGCGGCGCGCGCGCCCGGCGCGTAGCACACGACCCCGCGGCGCACCTCGGCGGGGAGGTTGGGCATGAAGCGGTAGACGGGAACGGCCGGGTAGGCGTGCTCGAGCGCCGCGAGCGGGACCCCGCCGAGCACGGAGGCGACCGCGCGGGCGCGAGCCCCGATCTCGCTCGCCACGTCCTCGAGCTGCGCCGGCTTGTGCGCGAGCACGGTCACCTCGGCGCGCTCGGCGAGCTCGGCGGCCGAGGCGAGCGCCTCCCCCTCGACCTCGAGCGCGAGCGCCTCGGCGCGGGCGCGGTCGACGTCGGCCACGAGCAGGGGCTCGCCGAGGCCGCGCGCGAGCGCCGAGCCCATGTTGCCCGCCCCGATCAGCCCGATGACCATGCCGCGGGAAGGATAGGTGGCGGGCACGCCGCGGCCCACGCCGCGACCGCTCAGGACTGGTTGTAGAAGCCCTTCTCGATCAGCCGCGCGCGCTCCTCGGCGGAGACCTCGACGTCGCGCGGAGTGAGCATGAAGACCTTGTCGGCGACCTTCTGCATGCCGCCGTCGAGCGCGTAGGTGAGGCCGGACGAGAAGTCGATCAGCCGCTTGGCGAGCTCGGTGTCGCTGCCCTGGAGGTTGAGGATGACGGGCAGGTCGTTCTTGAACTGGTCGGCGATCTGCTGCGCGTCGTTGAAGTTCTTGGGGACCACGAGGTGCACCTGGACGCCGGCGCGCCCGTGCCCGTTCTCGGGCACGGCGTGGAGCACCCGAGTCGGGCGGCGCTCGTGGCGCTCCGGCGGCTCGTCGGAGAAGATCTCGTCGATCTCCTCGGCGCCCCGCTGCCGCCGCGACAGCCGGCGCACGTTCGGACGCTCGCGGTAGCGCGCCTTGAGCTCGTGCTCGGGCTCGGGCTCCGGCTCGACCTCCTCAAGGTCGGGCTCGTAGTAGCGGTCGTCCTCGGCCAGACCGAAGTAGACGAGCGTGCGGTGCCAGGTGTCGCGCAGGGCCATCGCGGGTGCCATTCGCGCGCGCGGGCGAAAATCCTCGCGCGGGCGGTGAAAACTGCCGCGCCCGAGGTTACAACTTGCCCGCGTGGGAGACGAGACGCGACCCGTGGGCGACCCAACCCCGTTCGAGGTCGAGCTGCCGGGCGGCGGGACGCTCGCGGGCGAGATCGCGGGCACGGGCCACACGCTCGTGCTGCTCCACGGCCTCACGGCGACCCGCCGCTACGTCGTCCAGGGGTCGCGCCACCTCGAGCGGCACGGGCACCGGCTGGTCGCGTACGACGCGCGTGGCCACGGCACCTCGTCGCCCGCGCCCGAGGCGAGCGCGTACGAGTACGTCGACCTCGCCGGCGACCTGGAACGGCTGCTCGACGACCTCGAGCTCGAGCGTTGCGTGCTCGCCGGGAGCTCGATGGGCGCGGCGACCGCCGCGCGGTTCGCGCTCACGCGTCCGGAGCGGGTCGATGCTCTCGTCCAGATCACGCCGGCCTCGCGCGGCGGTCCGAGCGCCGACGACGACGAGGAGCTCGCCAAGTGGGACCGGCTCGCGCGCGCGCTGCGCGACGACGGGGTCGAGGGCTTCCTCGCCGCCTACCACCCCCCAGTTGCCGACCGCTGGCGCGAGGCCGTGATGACCGCGACCCGCCAGCGCCTCGAGGCGCACGCCGACCACGGGGCGCTCGCCGACGCCATCGAGGTCGTCCCCCGCTCGCGGGCGTGGGACGGCGGGGTGGCCGCGCTCGCCTCGCTCGCGCTGCCGGTCCTGATCGTCGGCAGCCAAGACAGCGCCGACCCGGGCCACCCGCTCGCGGTCGCCGAAGCCTACGCCGAGGCGCTACCGCACGCCGAGCTGCTCGTCGAGGACGAAGGTCAGTCGCCGCTCGCCTGGCAGGGGGCGCAGCTCTCGCGCGCGATCGCGGACTTCCTCGCTCGGTCGCTGCCCTCCGCGACCGCGTGACGCCTGGGCCGCCTCGGGCCGCCCGACGACGACGCATCTCGCCGCGGAGCCTGGACGGCGTCACTCAGCCCGGCGACGAGGCGCCCTCGTACAGCACGCTCCCCAGGCGGACGATCGTCGCGCCCTCGCTCACCGCGACCTCGAAGTCCTGAGTCGTACCCATCGACAGGCGCTCGAGCCCGTGCTCGGAGGCGAGCGCCGCGAGGCGCGCGAAGTGGGGGCGGTTGCCCTCCGGGTCCGCGACCGCGGGCGGCATCGCCATCAGCCCGGTCACCGGCACGGGCGCGGAGGCGAGGAGGTCCTCCAGCTCCCCCGGCGCTATGCCCGCCTTGCCCTCCTCTCCCCCGATGTTCACCTCGACGAGCACCTCGGGCACCGGGTGACGCTCGAGCTGGCGCAGCGCCGAGCGCGAGGCGACCGAGTGGATCAGCCGCACGCGCCCCGCCAGGTCGCGCACCTTGCGGCTCTGTAGCGCGCCGATGAAGTCCCACGTGAACAGGTGGCGGTGCTCGGTCTGCTTGGCGAGCAGGTCCTGGGCGCGGTTCTCGCCCACGAGCTCGATTCCCGCGGCGGCGAGCGCCGGCAGCTCGGCCGCGGGGACGTACTTGATCGCCGCGCACACCTCGACGCGCTCGGGATCGCCGCCGGCCGCGGCGATCCGCTCGCGAACGCGCGCGAGGTTCTCGGCGAGGCGCTCGGAGCGCAGTCCGGTGACGGCGGAACGCGCGCTCGCTACGTCCGCCATACGAGCCCTCCCTGGCGACCCGTGACGCCCAGATCGCGGCGGTGGGAGAAGAACAGGTCCTCGCGGCAGCTCGTGCACAGGTCGACGTCCGCGACCTCCCGCACCCCGCACGCCTCGAGCCGATGGCGCACGACCGCGCGGAGGTCGAGCATGCGCCCGTCGGCCACCCCGGGAAGGCCGTCGAACGCGGCGAGGACCTCGTCGCCGACCTCGTAGCAGCAGCGCCCGATTCCCGGGCCGATGGCCGCCGCGGGCGGCTCCGCGAAGCGGGCGACCGCCGCCTCGACGATCCCGGCGGCGAGGCCGCGCCAGCCGCAGTGGAGCATCGCGACGCGCCCCGGCCCCGCGAGCGCCACGGGCAGGCAGTCGGCGCCGAGCACGAGCAGGCCGACGCCGGGCAGCTCGGTCAGGTGGCCGTCGACCTGGTGCAGGGGAACGGTCGGCTCGGCGTAGTCCTCGCTCGCCGGCGGCTCGGTCCACTCGGCGAGGTCGCTGCCGTGGACCTGCCAGCCCATGGCGATCGCCGCCGGCGCGAGTCCGAGCGCCCGCGCCAGGCGGTGGCGGTTCTCCGTCACACGCGCGCGCTCGTCGTCGGTGAGGATGCCGAGGTTGAGCGAGCGGTAGGGACCCTCGCTCACGCCGCCGTGGCGGGTCGAGAAGGCGACGCGCGCCCCCGGCAGCTCGAGCTCGATCGGGGCGGGCGCGCTCATGCGCCCGGGTCTTCGTCCCGGGCGAGGGCGAGCGCGCAGCGCAGCTCCTCCTCCCGCCCCGCGAGCGCGCCGTCGAGCTTCCGCCGCAGGGTCCCGTCGAGCGCGCGCCCGAGCGTGGGCGAGGGGGCCACCCCCGCGGCCACGAGGTCGTCGCCCGAGATCTCGAGCCGGACGTCGGCGAGCCGGTCGAGGTAGAGCGAGATCGGGTCGGAGGGCGCACCGAGCGCGATCGCGAGGGCAAGGACCTCGGGCGGCTCGTCGCGGAGCAGGCGATGCAGCTCGGACCGGGCCAGGTCGTCCGACAGCGCGTCCGGGAGCGACGGCGCGGTGCGGGACGCACGCAGCGTGCGCTCGCGCGCGGAGGCGTCGAGCCCGAGCCCATCGAGCCATGGGACGAGCGCCTCGGGACGGGGAAGCAGGAGGGCGGCGAGGGCGGCGAGCGCCGGGTCGGCGCCGATCACCTCGGCCGCGCGCGCGGCCGAGCCGGCCAGGTCCGCGTCGAAGGACAGCGACGGGTCGAGCGCCCGGTCGACGCCGAGGTCGGCGAGTCGCGCGAGCGCCTCGCGGCGGCGCCCCTCGCCGAGCACGAGCAGGAGCTCGTTGCCGATCCGCGTCCCCGACACCGTGTCAAACACACCGTCAGCGACCGCCGCCGCGGCGAGTGCCGCGGTGTCGCGGTCCATGGCGAACCCGAGCCGCGCCTCGTACCGGACGGCCCGCAGGATCCGCGTCGGGTCGTCGATGAAGCTGTGGCGGTGGAGGACCCGCACGACGCCGGCGTCGAGATCGGCCCGGCCGCCGTACGGGTCGAGCACCCGCCCGCGCTCGCCGCCCGAAAGCGCCACCGCCATCGCATTGATCGTGAAGTCGCGCCGGCCGAGGTCGGCCTCGATCGGCGCGGGCTCGACCTCGGGGAGGGCGCCCGGCGAGCGGTAGCGCTCGCGCCGCGCCGTGGCGAGGTCGAGCCACAGCTCCCTGGCGCGCACGGTCGCCGTGCCGAAGCGCTCGTGCTCGACGGCCTCGCCCCCGAGGCGCGCAGCGAGCTCCCGTGACGCCGAGCGGGCGTCGCCCTCGAGCACGAGATCGAGATCCACGGACTCCGCACCGCGCAGGAGGTCGCGCACGGCGCCGCCGACGAGGTAGGCGGGCGGCAGGCCGTCGAGCTCGGGTAGGAGGCGCTCCATCCCGGGGAGCGCCTCGAGACGAGCACGCAGCTCGAGAGCGGCGACGTGCATGAGGGTCAGTCTGCCCGATGGGCAGCTGAGAGCGAAGGCGCTCGCGGCTCGCGCGGCGACTCGGGTTGGCACCGTGTGCCGAGCGAGGAGGCTTCCTCACACCCGCCGGACGGCGATCGAGGCCTCGGCCATCGCCTGCTTGGCCTCCGCGATCGAGTAGGTCCCGTAGTGGAAGATCGACGCGCACAGCACGGCGTCGGCGCCGCCCCGCTCGACGGCCTCGACGAGGTGCTCGAGCCGGCCGGCTCCGCCCGAGGCGATCACCGGAACGTCGACCGCGTCGGCGACCGCGCGGGTGAGCGCGAGCTCGTAGCCGTGCTCGGTCCCGTCGCGGTCCATGCTCGTGAGCAGGATCTCGCCGGCGCCGCGCTCGGCGCCCTCCCGCGCCCACGCGACCGCCTCGCGCCCCGTCGGAGTCCGACCGCCGTGGACGACGACCTCGTAGCCGGCGCCCGGCTCCGAGCGGGCGCGCGCGTCGATCGCCAGCACCACGCACTGCGAGCCGAAGTGCTCGGCGAGCTCGTCGATCAGCTCGGGTCGCGCCACCGCCGCGGAGTTCACCGACACCTTGTCGGCGCCCGCGTCGAGCACCGCCTGAGCATCGCCGACCGAGCGGATCCCGCCGCCGATGGTGAACGGGATGAACACGTCGTCGGCCGTCCGCCGGGCGAGCTCGGTCACCGTGGCGCGCTGGTCGCTCGACGCGGTTATGTCGAGGAAGCACAACTCGTCCGCGCCCTCCGCCTCGTACCGCACCGCGAGCTCGACGGGGTCGCCGGCGTCGCGGATGTCGACGAAGTTGGTCCCCTTGACGACGCGCCCGGCGTCGACGTCGAGGCAGGGGATGACGCGCTTGAGGAGCATCGGAGCCGGGGCTCGAGGCTAGCTCGGGGTATCTCGACCCTGCCCGGCGCCCAACTGCGAGGCGGCCCCGGCGCCCCCGAGCGCCGCGTTGCCCTCGGCGATCGTGAAGCGCCGCTCGTACAGCGCCTTACCCGCGATCACGCCCTCGAGGTTCGCGAGGCCGAGGCCCCGGAGCGCCTCGAGGTCGGCTAGCGACGAGACGCCGCCCGAGGCGATCACGCGTGCGCTCGTGGCGGTGGCGAGGCTCCGCAGGCCGCCGATGTCCGGCCCTTCGAGCATCCCGTCCCGATCGGCGTTCGTGTACACGAACGTCCGCACCCCGCGCCCCTCGAGCCGCGCGACCAGCTCGTCCGGCGCAAGCTCGGTCTCCTCGGTCCACCCGGCGACCGACACGCGGCCGCCACGCACGTCGACACCCACGACGACGCGCTCGGGCCCCCCGAGCTCGAGCGCCGCGTCGAGCAGCGCCTCGTCGCGCAGGGCGGCCGTGCCGAGGACGATGCGCTCGGGCCCGGTCTCGAGCGCGACGCGGACGGCCTCGTAGGAGCGCAGGCCGCCGCCGAACTGGACGGGCACGTCGACCCCCTCGACGATGCGCCGCAGCTCGCCCAGGTGCTGCGGGGCGCCGATGCGGGCGCCGTCGAGGTCGACGACGTGCAGGTAGCGGGCGCCGGCCTCCGCCCACGCGCGGGCGGCGGCAAGCGGGGTGTCGGCGTAGACCGTCTCCGCGTCGAAGCGCCCCTGGCGGAGGCGAACCGCCCGGCTCGCCTGGATGTCGATCGCGGCGAAGAGGATCACCGAGCGGCGGCGGCCGGTCGGCGCCGCGTCTCGTCCGGTGCGTGCCCGTCCCCCGCAGCCGCGCGCACGAACCGCGCCAGCAGCGCCAGCCCGTCGGGACCGGACTTCTCGGGATGGAACTGGACGCCGAAGACCCGCGCGCGCGCGACGACCGACGCGAACTCCTCTCCGTAGGTCGCGGTCCCGACGATCGCGTCGGGGTCCGCGGGGACGGGCGCGAACGAGTGGACGTGGTAGAAGGCGCACGGCTGCGGGAGGCCGTCGGTGATCGCGGACGGCCGCCGCCAGCCGACGGCGTTCCAGCCGATCTGCGGCAGCTTGAGTCCCGGCGCGCCGAGCGGCCGCACGTCGCCCGGGATGATGCCGAGGCCCTCGGCCCCTCCGAGCTCCTCCGAGCGGTCGAACAGGAGCTGCATGCCGAGGCAGATGCCGAGTACCGGCAGGCCGTCGGAGAGCCGGGCGCGGATCAGCTCGTCGAAGCCGCGGGCCCGGACCTCGCCTATCGCCTTGGGGAACGCGCCGACCCCGGGGAGGACGAGCGCGTCGGCAGCGTGGGCGCGATCGGCGTCCGAGGTCCGCTCGACGTCCGCCTTGACGTGCTCGAGCGCCTTCTCGACCGAGCGCAGGTTGCCCATTCCATAGTCGAGCACGGCGATGCGCGGGGCGGCGGAGCTCACAGGACGCCCTTCGTCGACGGAACGGTGCCGGCGGCGCCCTCGTCGAGGGCGACCGCGGCCCGCAGCGCGCGCGCGAACGCCTTGAACGCCGCCTCGATCATGTGATGGGCGCTGCGTCCGGCGTCGACGCGCACGTGCAGCGTCATGCGCGCGGTGCTCGATACGGCGCGCATGAACTCCTCGCACAGCTCAGTCTCGAAGCCCCCGATCGTGAGCGACGGCAGCCGCCGCGCCTCGAACACCGACAGCGGCCGCCCCGACAGGTCGATCGCCGCGCTCGCGCGCGCCTCGTCCATCGGTACGGTCGCGTCGCCAAAGCGGGCGATCCCCGCGCGGTCGCCGAGCGCCTCGTCGAGCGCGCGGCCGAGCAGCAGGCCGGTGTCCTCGACCGTATGGTGGGCGCCGGTCTCGAGGTCGCCGCGGGCCTCGACGTCGAGGTCGAGGCCGGCATGGCGGGCGAGCGCATCGAGCATGTGGTCGAAGAAGCCGATCCCCGTGCGTCGCTCGCCGGCGCCCTCGCCGTCGAGGGTGACCGTGACGGTGATCTCGGTCTCGGAGGTCGTGCGCGAGAGCGTGGCGGTGCGCGACATGGCGCGGAGGCTACTGCCGCTCGACGCGGCGCTCCATCGACTCGGCATGGAGCGAGAAGCCCTCCGCCCGGGCGAGCGCGGCACCGGCCGGCGCGAGCTGCGCGGCCGCGTTCGCGGGCACGTGGATCCGCGCCATCCGCCTTCGGAACGTCGCCACCGACAGCGCGCTCGCGTGTCGGGCGGCCCCTCCGGTCGGGAGCACGTGGTTCGAGCCGGCCACGTAGTCGCCGAACGCGGTGGCGGCCTCGCGGCCGACGAACAGCGCGCCCGCCGTCCGGACCTCCGGGGCGAGCGCCTCGACCTCGTCGCCCATGAGCTGCATGTGCTCGGGCGCGATCAGGTCGCCGATCCGGACCGCCGACGCCGGGTCCGGGGCGTGGACGATCGCGAGCGCGGGCGTGGCTGCGCCCGCCTCCCCGCCCTCGCGGCCGATGGGCTGGGCGGCGCCGAGGGCCTCCTCGAGCCCCGCGAGCAGGCGCGGCGTGTCGGTCACGAAGGCCGTCAGACTCCCCGCGCCGTGCTCGGCCTGGGCGAGCAGGTCGAGCGCGGCAATCTCGGCGTCGGCCCCCTCCGAAGCGACGACGACGAGCTCGCTCGGGCCGGCGATCCCGTCGAGCCCCACCCGCCCGAACGCCTGCCGCTTCGCCTCCTGCACGTAGGCGCTCCCAGGGCCCACGAGCACGTCCACCGGCGGCACCGTCTCGGTACCGTAGGCGAGCGCGGCGATCGCCTGCGCCCCGCCCATCCGGTAGACCTCCGCGACGCGGCACACGGCGCACGCCGCAAGGATGGTCGGGTGGGCCTCGCCGCCGGGGCCGGGCGGCGCGCACACCGCGAGCTCGTCCACCCCGGCCTCGCGCGCGGTGACCGCGCACATGACGACGGTCGAGGCGTAGGGCGCCCGCCCGCCCGGGACGTACGCTCCGGCCCGGCGGACGGGCAGCTCGACGACCTCGACACGCTGGCCGGCCGGGAACTGGACCTCGATGCCCTCGTGCAGTGACGCGCGTGCCACCGCGCGCACGTTGGCGATCGCCGTCTCGAGGGCTCGTCGGAGGCCGGGCTCGAGCGCCCTCAGCGCGGACTCGATCTCCTCTGGCTCGACGCGCAGGCGCTCCGGCGGAACGTCGGCACGGTCGAAGCGGGCGGTCAGCTCGCGCACCGCCGAGTCGCCGCGCTCGCGCACCGCGGCGACGACCGCCCGCACATCCTCCTCGACCGCCGGAGGCGCGGGGGCGAGCGCGCGCACCTCCGCCGCCGCTCGCGCCTCTTCACCCGGGCGCGCTTCGACGTGCACGAGGCGGACGCTCACCCCACGACCTCCCGGACCCGCTCGACGAGCGCGTCGACCGCCGCTGCCTTGAGCTTGTGGGCGACCGGGTTGGCGACCAGCCGCGCGGTCGAGGCGGCGATCTCCTCGCGGACCTCGAGCCCGTTCTCGGCCAGCGTCGTCCCGGTCGCCGTGAGATCGACGATCGCGTCGACGAGCCCGGTGAGCGGCGCCAGCTCGACCGAGCCCTTGACCTCGATGATCTCGGCCTGGCGGCCGGTCGCCGCGAAGTGGCGGGCGGCGACGCGCGGATACTTCGTGGCCACGCGTGCGGCCCCGAGTCGCCGCAGCGACTCGTCGAGCGCATCGTCGCCCGCGCGCGCCGCGACGACCATGCGGCAACCGCCGTAGCGGAGGTCGAGCAGCTCGTAGACCTCCCGGTCGGGCGCCTCGAGCAGCACGTCCTTCCCGGTCACCCCCAGGTCGGCCGCGCCGTGCTCGACGTAGGTGGGCACGTCGCTCGGGCGGACCGTCACGATGCGGTCGACCCCGGCGCCGAGCCCCGGCCCCTCGAACAGCAGCCGACGCGGGTTGTCGCGCACCGCGCGCGTGTCGATCCCGAGCGCGTCGAGCAGGTCGAGCGTCGCGGCGAACAGGGCGCCGCGCGGCACGGCCAGCGTGAGCCCGCCCTCTCCGGCGGATGGGCCGCTCATCCGAGCCGCTCCTCCGCGGCCTGGGCCGCGTGCACCCGGCCGATGTCGAGCGCGATCCCGCACGCCGGCAACGGGGTCCCGAAGCGTCCGAGCAGCTCGTCGTAGCGGCCGCCGCCTCCGATCGCGTAGCCGACCGCCGGGTCGTAGACCTCGAACACCGCGCCCGTGTAGTAGCCGAGCTCGCGCACGAGCCCGAGGTCGAGGATCACGCGCTCCGCCGCGCCGCGCTCGGCGAGCAGCTCGTGAAGCGCGCGCAGTCCCTCGACCGCGCGGCCGACCGGGCCGTCGACGCCCTCGAGGACCTCGGGCCCGCCGCGCAGCGACGGGAGCGTCACGAGCAGCTCGCACGCGGCCTCGGAGAGGCCGAGCTCACGCGCCTCGGTCTCGAGGGCCACGAGATCGCGGCGCGACAGGTGCTCGAGCAGCGCTCCGCGGCGCTCGGGCGGCACCTCGAGCTCGGCCAGCAGCTCGCGCACGAGCGATCCATCCCCGAGCCCGATCCGGTGGCGCCTGAGCCCGGCCGCCGACAGCGCCTCGAGCACGAGCGCCACCACCTCGGCCTCGCCCGCCGGCGCAGGCGGGCCGATCAGCTCGATCCCGCCCTGCAGGAACTCGCGCGCGTGGCCGCGGCCGCGCTCGATCGCCCGGTACGCGTGGGCGAAGTAGCACAGCCGCACCGGCGGGCGGACGCCGCCGTAGCGCGTGGCGACGAGCCGGGCGATCGACAGCGTCATATCGGTGCGCAGGACGAGCACCCGCCCGCGCTCGTCGAACAGCCGGTAGACGCCGGCGCGCCCGGCGCGCTCGTCGCCGTGTCGCAGCGTTTCCTCGTACTCGACGGTCGGCGTCCACACCTCGCCGTAGCCCGCGGCCTCGAAGCTCGCCCGCAGGCGCTCGGACAGCGCGCGCAGCTCACGCATCTCGTCGGGGAGGACGTCGCGCGTCCCCGGGGGAAGCGGATGGATCATCGTCGTGCGGGCCTCCGGCCCGCCGCGGTCCTAGGCCGGCACGCGCTCGACGGCCACTCGCTCGATGCGCGCGCCGAGGTCGCGCAGGCGATCGTCGATCCGCTCGTAGCCCCGGTCGATCTGGCGGATGTTCCCGATCTCCGACTCCCCGTCGGCGCACAGCGCGGCGATGAGCAGGGCCATTCCCGCGCGGATGTCGGGGCTCTCCATGCGCGCGCCGTGAAGCCGGCGCGGTCCGCTCACGACCGCCCGGTGGGGGTCGCAGAGCAGGACGCGCGCGCCCATGTTGATCAGCTTGTCGACG
>DATHAN010000095.1:0-5219 GCA_035296645.1 Thermoleophilaceae bacterium | reverse complement strand
GCGGGCGAGCCGGCGCAGCCTCAACGTCGAGGGCGCGATGCTCCACGTCCTGCTCGACACGGTCGCCTCGGCGGCGGCGGCCGTGGCCGGGCTCGCCGTGATCCTGACCGGCTTCACCCGCGCCGACGGGCTCGCGGCGCTTGTCGTCGCCGCGCTCATGCTCAGGGCGGCCTACGGGCTACTGCGCGACTCGGGGCGAGTGCTGCTCGAGGCGGCGCCGAAGGGAATCGACCCCGACCAGGTCGGTCGGACGATGGCCGCGCTCCCCGCGGTCGCCGAGGTCCACGATCTCCACGTGTGGGAGGTCACCTCGGGCTTCCCCGCGCTGTCCGCCCACGTGCTCGTCGCGCCGGGCGACGACTGCCACGCCCGCCGCCGCGAGCTCGAGGAGCTCGTGCGCCGCGAGTTCGGGATCGAGCACACGACGCTCCAGGTCGACCACGAGCCGGCGCAAGAGCTGCTGGAGATCGAGGCTTCGGCAGAGAGCGCGCCCGGCGAGTGGCGGCCGGCCTGAAGGCGCGCGGCGCCCGGCCGCCCCGCGTGCCGGGCGACCTACGCGCGGGCCGCCGGCTCCACCGCGCCGCCACCGGGCTCGACCGCGCGGGCATCGGGCGCGACCGCCCCGCCGTCGGGCGCGAGCAGCGGCGTGACGAGCGTCTCGAGGTTCTCACGCACGAGCGCGGGCATGTCCTCCGTGCCGTCGCTGTCGTGCCACGTCTCCGCGGCGACGCGGAAGGCGGTGCCGAAGGCCGCCGCCACGAGCCGCGCGCAGCGGTCGCTCGTGGCGAGACCGAGCCGCTCGGCGACGAACTCGCACAGCAACCGCTCCATGCCGTGCAGCATCTCGAGGAAGGCGGCGGCCAGGTGCGGGGTGCTCGTGACCAGGCGGATCCACGCGAGCTGGCGCGGGCGGTCGACGCGGTGCAGGCTCGCGAAGACGTCGAGCACCGCGCGGAGCGACTCGATCACGGGCTCGCCCTCCGGACGCTCGGCGAGGCTGCGGGCGGCGATCGTCATCTCGTCGCGTCCGCGGGCCAGGAGCAGGTCGTCCTTCGAGGAGAAGTAGCGGAAGAAGGTCCGCGGCGAGATGAGCGCGGCCTCGGCGATCTCCTCGACCGTCGTGGCGTCGTAGCCGTACTCGAGGAAGAGATCCAGTGCAACCGCTTCGATGTGATCCCGAGTGCGCGCGCGGCGACGCTCGCGCACGCTCGGCCCGGCGGCCAGCTCGGACGTGGTGGACGGGGTGACAGTCTCTGCCATCATGGCGTGCAGTGCCTTCACCCTACCAAGCCGGCCTCCGCCCTCCCCTAGTGTCGGCGCCGGCCCCGAGACGCTCGCGACCCGCCCCGGCACCGCGCCAGTGACCCGAGACCCTCACCCACCCACGACATGACCGCACTCGTCTCATGGTGCCTGCGCCGCCGGTCGGTCGTGATCCTCGCCACGCTGCTGATCCTCGCGGCCGGGGCACTCGGGGCGACGCAGCTGCGCCAGCAGTTCTTCCCCGACGTCGACTTTCCGTTCGTCATCACCAATCTCGAGGTGCAGGGGCTCGACGCGGAGGCGGTCGACGAGCAGGTGGCGCAGCCGCTCGAGGAGGCCGCGCGCAACCTCGAGGACGTCGAGACGACGCAGACCCTCGCGAGCGAGGGACGCGTCACGCTCGTGACCGAGCTGTCGTACGGCACCGACACCTCGCAGTTCGAGGAGGACCTCGCGCGCGAGCTCGCGGGCGTCGAGCTGCCCGAAGCGGCCGGCGAGCCGGAGATCGGAGGCGGCTTCGATGAGCAGGCGGCGCTCAACGCGGCGCTCAGCACGAGCGGGAGCATGACCAGGCTGACCGACGACGCGGAGCGCGTCCGCGACGACCTCGAGCGGATCGACGGGGTCGGCCGCGTCGAGCTCGACGGAGGGGTCGAGGAGGAGTACGCGGTCGAGCTCAAACGGGGCGCCGTGCGGCGCGGCCAGACGCCCGGCGCCCTGGCCGCCCAGATCCAGGCCTCGCTGCGCGAGGCGCCGGTGGGCCTCGTCGAGAAGCGGGGCTCGCGCACCCCGCTGCTCGTCGACCCGGGGACGGTCGACAACAGACGCGAGCTCGAGCAGCTTCCGATCTCGAACACGCGCGAGCTGGGCGACGTCGCCACGGTCCGCCGGCAGAGCGCCGCGGGGACGGGCTTTGCACGCACGAACGGGCGTCCCTCGATCGCCATGTCGATCTACACCGAGGACGACGCCGACCAGGTCCAGGTCGTCGAGGACGCCCAGGCGACCCTGGCCCGGGCCGACGATCGGCTGCGAGGGGTCGAGGTCGACACCATCTTCGAGACCGCGAGCGACGTGCGGGCCTCGGTCAAGGGCCTGCTGCTCGAGGGCGCCCTGGGTGCGCTCTTCGCCGTGGTCGTGATCTTCATGTTCCTGCGCTCGGTCCGCCCGACGCTCGTCGCGGCTGTGTCGATCCCCACGTCGATCGTCTTCGGGCTGCTCGCGGCCTGGGTCCTCGGTCTGACCCTCAACATCATCACGCTGGCCGGGCTGACGATCGCCATCGGGCGGGTGATCGACGATGCGATCGTCGTGCTCGAGAACGTCTACAAGCACCTCGAGCGCGGCGAGCCGCGCATGCAGGCGGCGCTCGACGGGACCTCGGAGGTGGCGAACGCGATCGTCTCCTCGACGCTCGCGACCGCGGCGGTGTTCCTGCCCCTCGGGCTCGTCGGCGGCCTGATCTCGGAGATCTTCTTCTCGTTCTCGATCATCGTCGTCGTCGCGCTGCTTGCGTCGCTGCTCGTCGCGGTGACGGTGATCCCCGTGCTCGGCGCGACGGTCATGCGACCCAAGGCGCGCGCCGAGGCGGGGCGGCCGGTGCTGGCCGCGGCCGTGGCGCCGATCACCCGCTTCGGGATCCGGCCGCTCGGCCGGGTGGCGGTGATCGGGGCCGCCTTCCTCGCGCTGATCGGCACGATTGCCGTGGTGGCGGGCGGCGGGATCCCGGTGCAGTTCCTCCCCGATTCCGGTACGCAGCAGGCGTTCGGCACGGTCGACCTGCCGGCGGGCATCGGTCCGGAGCGCGCCGAGCGCCTGCTCGACCCGCTCGAGGACCGCCTCGAGGGCATCGAGGGCGTCGAGAGCGCCCAGGTCACCTTCGGCGGCGCGGGGGTACAGACCGACGAGGTCGAGGACACCGAGAACGGCGCGTTCTTCGCCAACTTCGAGGAGGGGGTCGACGTGACCCGGGTGGTGACCGAGCTCCGTCGCTTCGGCGTGCGAGAGTATCCCGAGGGGTTCACCGCCGACCGCCTCGAGCAGGGACCGCCCGCGGGCCAGTTCGAGGCGACCGTCATCGGCGACGACCAGGAGGACGCCGAGCGCGCCGCCGCGCGCGTGACCGCGTTGCTCGAGCGGCGCGGCGACATCGCGCAGGTGGACAACGAGGCGGCGAACAAGCGGACGCAGTTCGTGCTCGAGGTCGATGAGGACGAGCGCGGCACCGAGGACCAGCAGCGGGCGAGCGAGGCGCTCGCCGCGCTCGTGCCGCCCGCGAACGCGGGGACGATCGGCGGCGACGACGTCCCGGTGGTCGTGCGCGCACCGTCGTCGCTGCTCGAGGACGCCGACGCGCTCGAGGACGTGCCCCTTGCCCCGCGCGCGAGCGCCGGCGCGGGGATGCCGTCGCTCGGCGGAGCGCCACCCGCCGGGATGGTGCCGCCGGGCGCGGCGGGCGGGGCGCCGCCGTCCGGCGCAATGCCACCCGGCGGCGTGCCGCCCGCGGGCGCGGTCCCGCCCGGTGCGATGCCCCCGGGCGGGATCCCACCCGGCGGGGCACCGCCCGGCCGGGCACCAACCGGCGGGGCGCCACCTGGCGGCGGCCCTCCCGGGAAACAACCGCCGTCCGGCGACGGCCCTCCGGCCGGCGACAAGCGTCCGCACTGCTCCAACCGGCTCGACGACGACTCCGACGGGCGGACCGACTTTCCCGACGACCAGGGCTGCGAGTCGCTCGCCGACGCATCGGAGGCGCCCGACGCCCCGCGCTGCTCCGACCGGCTCGACAACGACTCGGACGGCAGGCGGAACTTCCCCGCCGACCCGGGGTGCACGAGCCCCACCGACAACACGGAGGCGGACGCGCCCGCGGCCGCGGCTCGCATCCCGATCCCCGGGCTCGCGTCGCCGCGCGCGGCTTCGCTCGGAGACGCGAGCAAGCAGGTCCGAGCGCAGAAGAGCGGCGAGGGCGGCGCCGCCTCCGCCGCCGCGGCGCCCGGCGGCGGCGAGACCGGCGGCCAGGCGGCGGGCGGTCAGGCACCGGCCGGGGGCGGCCAGCCGACGGGCGGCTTCCCGGGTGCGGGCGCGGGCTCAGGCGCGGGCTCCGCTGGCGCAGCGGGTGCCGGCGCGGGCGCCGCGGCACCGGCGGGCGGCGCGGCCGGCGCCGGCGGGGCGGCCCCCGCGAGTGGAGCGGCCGCGACCGCGGCCGGCGCCGCCTCAACCGCGGGATCCGCCGCCGCGCCGCCCAGCCGCAGCCGCTCCGGCCGGCGCGAGACCGTCGGCGACGTCGGCGAGGTGGATCGGCAGCGGGCGCCGGGAACGCGCTCCCGCGTCGACGGCGAGCCGGCCGTGCGCATCTCCGCGCGCGTCCTCGGCGCCGACGTGAACGCCGTCAACCAGGACATCGAGCAGGACGTCGGCGGCCTCGACCTCGCCAACGCCCGCGTCGAGCTGGGCGGCGATCAGGAGTTCATCAACCAGATGTTCTCCGACCTCGGCCTCGCGATCCTCGCCGCGGTCGTGCTCGTATACCTCGTGCTCGTCGTCTTCTTCGGGTCGACGACGCAGCCGGTGACGATCCTCGCGCCCGTCCTGTTCTCGACGATCGGCAGCCTGCTCGCGCTGTGGATCACGAACGCGGCGCTCGGCCTTCCGGCGATGATCGGTCAGCTCCTGCTGATCGGCATCGTCGTGGCCAACTCCATCCTGCTCGTCGACACCGCGCTGCGCAGCCGGCGCGCCGGGCTGCCGCAGAACGCCGCCCTCGTCAACGCGGCGCGCTCGCGCGTCCGCCCGGTCCTCATGACCGCGCTAGCGACGATCGCCGCGCTGCTCCCCCTCGCCGCCGGCTTCTCCGGCGAGGGCGGGATCATCTCGCGGTCGCTCGGCGCCGTGGTGATCGGCGGCCTGCTCACCGCGACGCTGCTCACGCTCGTGATCGTGCCGGCGGTCTTCTC
>DATHAN010000094.1:0-10772 GCA_035296645.1 Thermoleophilaceae bacterium | reverse complement strand
CCACACGGGCAGCGGCGCCATCACGCCCGCCACCTGGTTCCCGGTCTCGCCGCG
This sequence comes from Thermoleophilaceae bacterium, assembly GCA_035296645.1. Taxonomy (GTDB): domain Bacteria; phylum Actinomycetota; class Thermoleophilia; order Solirubrobacterales; family Thermoleophilaceae; genus JACCUC01. The sequence continues at coordinate 10,718 of DATHAN010000094.1, read as the reverse complement.
GCCCGAGTCGTCGCGCACGCTGACCGGCACGAACGCGCGCAGCTCGAGGCCCTCGACCGCGACCCCGCGGCGCGCGAGATGACGCGCGAGGGCGAGCGTCACGGTGGTGAGGACGGCGTCGTTGACCGTCCCGCCGAGCGCGTCCTTGATCGCCTTGGCGGCCTCGAGCTCCCACCGCACCCACGCGAACCGCCGATGGGGTCCGAGTTTGGTGTTGTACGGGCTCGAGGGAGCGGGGGAGAGGGCCTTCGAGGCGAGCGAGGCGAGGCCGAAGCTGTCCTTGACGAGCGAGCCGGCGGTGCGGCGCGGGCGGCGCAGCGCGCCGCCGGCGGCCCGGGCGAGCTCGAGTGGCGCGCTCGCACGCTCGAGCACGCCCTCGCCGAAGAGCTCCGAGCGCGAGGGCATCGGCTTCGGCAGCCAGCGCGGGCCGCGCTCGGGCGGCACGGTCGGCTCGGCGGCTGAGTCGAAGAGGACGGTCAGGAGGTCGACGCCCGCGATCCCGTCGACGAGCGCGTGGTGGGTCTTCGTGACGAGCGCGAAGCGATCGCGCCCGAGCCCCTCGACGAGCCAGATCTCCCACAGCGGCTTGTCGTGGTCGAGCGGCTGGGCGAACACCCGGCCCGCCAGCGCCCGCAACTGCGACTCCCCGCCCGGCTCCGGAAGGGCCGAGTGGCGGATGTGGTAGCGCAGGTTGAGGTGCGGGTCGTCGACCCAGCGCGGCAGCCCGACGCCGAATGGCGGGGAGACCACGCGCTGGCGGTAGCGCGGCACGAGATGCAGACGCTCCTCGACGGTCTGGACGAGCTCGTCGTACTGCGGCGGCTCGCCCGCGAACGTGAGGACGCTCGCCACGTGCATGTGCGCCGAATGGTCCTCGATCTGCAGGAACGACGCGTCAAGCGCGGTCAGCCGGTCGCCGCTCATCTCCTCTACCTCCCCTTGTCGGCCCGGTCGAGCCGGACAATAGGCTCCCGCCGCCGTGTACGACGACGACGCCCTCCGCCCGTGGTTCGACGCTCTCGTGCGGAGCGTACCCGGGCTCTCGCTGTTCGACGCTCACACCCATACCGGAGCCAACGATCCCGACGGTTTCCGCTGCTCGGTCGACGAGCTGACCGCGGCGCTTGCGCTGGCCGGCGCGCGCGGCGTCGCGTTCACCATGCACGAGCCCGAGGGCTATCCGGCCGCCAACGATCGCGTGCTCGCGGAGGCCGAGGCCTCCGGCGGGCGGCTCGTCGCCTTCTGTCGGCTCGACCCGAACGAGGACGCGGTCGCCGAGGGCGAACGCTGCCTCGCCGCGGGCGCCCGCGGTCTCAAGCTGCACCCGCGGGCCGAGGGCTTCGACTTCGACCACTCCGGCATCGAGCCGATCTTCGCGCTGGCCGGCGAGCGCCGCCTGCCGGTGATGATCCACGCCGGTCGCGGGATCCCCGCCCTCGGGCGGCTCGTGCTCGAGCTCGCCGACCGCCACCCCGGTGCCCGGCCGATCCTCGCGCACGCCGGGCTCTCGGACCTGGCCTGGATCTGGCGCCGCCTCGACGACCACCCGAACGTCTTCTTCGACAGCGCGTGGTGGACGCCGAGCGATCTGCTTGCGCTCTTCCGGCTGATCCCGCCTGGGCGGCTGCTGTGGGCGAGCGACGCGCCCGACGGGACGCCGGTGCAGCAGGCCGTGCTCGGGTTGCGGTGCGCGCTCGAGGCCGGCCTCTCGGTCGAGCAGCTCCGGTGCGTGGCGGGGAAGCAGGCCGAGCGCCTGGTCGCAGGCAACGAGCCGCTCGACGCCGGGCCGGCGCCCGGAGGGTCGGAGATCCAGGTCGACCTCCTGCTCGACCGCGTCCACTCGGCGCTCGTGAGCGCGATCGGCCGGATCATGGGCGGCGGCGACGGCGAGGAGGCGATCGCCCTCACGCGGCTCGCCTGCGAGGTGGGCGACGACGCGCCGCAGGCGCCGGTGTGCCGCTCGGTGCTGGCCCTGCTCGACCGCTACGAGCGGCGACCAGGGGCGCCCGAGGCCGCCGAGGCCGGCGTCCTCGGCCCGGCGACCCGCTTCCCCGGGCTGCATCTGCTCGTCGTCGCGGCGGGCATCGCACGGACGCCGAGCGTCGCGCTGCCGGACGAGCCGGAGCTCGTGACCGTGGGCGAGCGCCCGCCGTGAGCGCGCTCGCGATGCGCCGCTCGCCTAGTGCGCTCGTCGCGGGGCCCGCGAGTGACCGTGCACGGTTAAAGGACGGCGCAACCTCGTGCCGACACGCGGGTTATGCTGAGCGAACCACGTCCAGCTTCGGCCTGCCGAGCCGCCGGCGCCCGCGCCGGCGGGCGGGGGAACCAAGGGGTGCGCCGTTTGCACCCGGGGGCGAAGAGGCCGGTGATCCGGCCTTAGCGGGGTGTCACGCGCCCCGCGAGCCCGTCAGCTAACCCCGTAGGTCCCGCCGGGAAAGGAACTTCGTTGCCCACGCGCGCCCCCAACCGTTCGCTGCACCTTGCCGTCCTGCTCCTGGTCGCGTCCCTGCTCGTGATGGTCGCGCCGGCCGCGTCGCTCGCCGCGAGCGAGGATGGCACGGTCGAGGAGACCGGGGTCACCGAGGAGACCGGCTCCGACGCCACGGCCGGCGACGGCTCGGACGCGCCGCCGGACGAGGGCTCGGACGCACCGCCGGACGAGGGCTCCGACGCGCCGCCGGACGCGCGCTCCGACGGCACGACGGGCGACGGGTCCGACGACACGACGGGCGACCAGTCCGACGGCACGACGGGAAGCGACGCGGATGGCACCGGCGACACGAGCTCGAACGGGGCGAGGGAGGGGGACGACGGCGCCGTCACCTCGGACGGCGACGAGGCGACCGAGAGCTCGAGCCCCGACACCGACAGCGGTGGCGACTCGACGACCCCCCGGACGAGCGAGAGCGCTCCTGTCACCGACGATCGCTCCGGCGACGACCTCGCGTGGGTCCGCGAGCGCGGCCGGGCGCGGGCGGCGGCGGCACGTGCGGCCGCTCGGGCGCGCGGAGCGGCGGTGCGCCGTTCGGTTCGCGAGCGCACGCAGCGAATCGCCGACGACGCACGGGCCGCCGCCCGGAGCAACCTCGCAGGCCAGGGCGACGCATCCGGCCGCGGGGCGGGCTCGCGCGCTCGCCCGCGCGCCGGCGCGACGCGCCTCTCGATCGCCAACCATGGGGAGCGGATTGAGCTGCTGCCCGGGCGTCGCGACATCCTGATCAACCGCCGGGCGCTCGTCCGCGGCTACATCCCCTCGGGCCGAGCGAACGAGAAGGTCGTCCTCGAGGTGTACTCGGGCGGGAGCTGGCGGATCGTCGACACCGCCTACACCATCGACGGCGGCAAGTTCTACCTCGCCTGGTATCCGCGCAGGCCGGGCTACTTCCGGGTCCGCGCGCGCCAGGTGCGCAACGACGGCTCCACGCTACCGAGCCTGCGGCGGCTGCTCTACATCTACCGGACCGCGATGGCCTCGTGGTACGGGCCGGGCTTCTACGGCAACACCACCGCCTGCGGACAGAGGTTCTCGCGCGACCTCCACGGCGTCGCGCACAAGTCGCTTCCGTGCGGCAAGCGCCTCACCGTCCGCTACCGGGGGCGCGCGATCACGGTCACGGTCGTCGACCGCGGGCCGTACGTCCACGGCCGCGACTACGACCTGACCGAGGCGACGCGCAACTACCTCGGCTTCGACGGGGTCGACGAGATCTGGGCGACCGCCTGAGGCCGGTCGCCTCGCTAGGTCGGCTGACGCACGGGCCGGATCAGCACCTCGTTGACATCGACGTGCGCCGGCTGCGTGAGCGCGTACATGACCGCGCGCGCGACGTCGTCATCGTGCAGGGCGCTTTGAGGCCGGCGGTCGAAGAAGGGCGTGTCGACCATGCCCGGTGAGACGAGCGTCACGCGAATGTCGGTCTCCGGCAGGTCGTGGCGGATCTCCTGGCGCAGTCCCTCGGCCATCGCGGTGACCGCGAACTTGGTCGCCGAGTAGAGCGAGCCCGGCAGGGCCCGCCGCCCGGCGACCGAGCCGGTGAGTACGAAGTGCCCGCCGCCGGCGTCGCGGAGGTGGGGGAGGGCGGCGCGGATCGTGAAGGCCACTCCGAGCACGTTGGTCTCGACCATGGTGCGCCAGTGCTCGACCGACTCGCGCAGGAAGCCTCGCCCCGCGCCGACCCCAGCGTTGGCGAACACGGCGTCGAGGCGCCCGAAGCGATCGAGCGCGCCGGCGACGAGCGCCTCGAGGTCCTCGAACCGCGCGACGTCGCAGCGGCGGGCGAGCGCCCGCTCGGCGCCGCCGAGCTCGCCGGCGAGCTGGCGCAGCGGCTCCTCGGAGCGCGCCCCGAGCACGAGGCGCCAGCCCGCCCCGGCGGCGCGCCGCGCCGTGGCCGCGCCGATGCCCGTGCTCGCCCCGGTGATGAGGAGGACAGGTGGGTCGCTCGAGGTCGCGTCTGCTGAGGCCACGCTCATCCCTCGGGCGTCGGCCCGGCGACGGCGATCGCGCCCTCCATGATCGAGTCGATCCGCTCGAGGTCGTCGTCCGAGAGCTCGATGCCGGCCGCGGGCGCGGTGCCCTCGATGTGGTCGGCCCGGCGGGCTCCGACGATCGCGACGTGGACGCCTGGCTGGGCGAGGACCCACGCGACGGCGAGCTGCGCCACGGTGTGCCCGCCCTCCGCGGCGAAGCGCGCGAGCTCCTCGACGACGGCGAGGTTGCGCGCGTAGTTCTCGCCGCGGAAGAGGTCGCTCGAGCGGCGCCAGTCGCCCTCCGGAAGCCGCGTGTGGCGATCGAACCTGCCCGAGAGGAGCCCGTGCGCGAGCGGGCCGTAGGCGAGCACGCCGATGTCGTGCTCGCGGCAGTAGGGGAGGACATCGGCCTCGATGTCGCGACGAAACAGGTGGTACCCGGGCTGATCGGTCTCCACCGGGCGACCGCGCTCGAGGGCCATCATCTCCTCGACGCCGAAGTTCGAGACCCCGACGTGGCGGACCTTCCCCGCCTGCACCAACTCCTCGAGCGCGGCGGCGGTCTCCTCGAACGGCGTCGAGCGGTCGGGCCAGTGGACCTGATAGAGGTCGATGTGGTCGACGCGGAGATGGTTGAGGCTCTCGTCGACTCCCCGGCGCAGCCACTCCGGGCTCGAGTCGCGGACGATGCCGTCGCCCTCCGGTCGCAGGCCGCCCTTCGTGGCGATCACGATCTCGTCGCGCCGGGAGCGCAGATTCTCGCCGAGCGCCTTGGCCACGAGCCGCTCGGAAGCGCCGAAGCCGTAGGCCTGGGCGGTGTCGAAAAAGTTGATTCCGAGCTCGAGCGCGCGATGCATGGCCGCCACGCTCTCGCGATCGTCCAGCGGCCCCCAGTCGCCACCGAACTGCCACGTGCCGAAGCAGACGCGCGACACCTCGAGGCCGCTGCGGCCGAGGACGGTTCGTTGCATGCGTGCTCCTCGGTCGGTCGGGTCGATGAAGGACGGGGGAGGGACCGCCTCGCGGTCACGTTCCCACTCGCCGGAGGGCTCGAACCTTTCGGCGTCGGGCGTCGGGCTGACACGTCCGCATGTCCATGTCTAATATGGACATATCACGTTGTCAGCTCCTCCGATGCCGTCTTCCCGTCCGAGCACGCCCATCCGACCCTGGCGGGGGGTCAGCGCCCCGGCGCGGGCCGCGGAGCGGCGTGAGCGCCTGCTCGCCGCCGCGCTCGAGGTCTTCGGGCGTCACGGCTACGCGGCCTCGAGCGTCCTCGACGTGTGCCGCGAGGCGAACCTGACCGAGCGCTACTTCTATGAGTCGTTCCGCAACCGCGAGGCACTGCTCGGCGCACTCGCCGACCGGATCGTCGACGAGTCGCTCGAGGCCGTGGCGCCGGCGCTGGCCGACCCGTCCCGCGAGCTCGGGGAGATCGTCCGGGACGCGCTCGGTCGTTTCGTGGGCTCGCTCGTCGACGACCCGCGGCGCGCGCAGGTGGTGCTCGTCGAGACCGTGGGGGTGAGCCCGCCGGCCGAGGACCGTCGCCGCGAGATCATGGGCCACCTCGCCGAGGTCACGCGCCAGGCGCTCGATGAGGCGCTCGGCGATGCCGCGCCGCGTGCGACCGACGTCGACCTTACCGCGCGGGCGCTGATCGGCGCCGGCAACGAGCTGCTGGTGGGCTACATCCGCGGCGAGCTGTCGGTCGACCGCGAGCGGCTCACCGACCACCTGTCCGCGCTGTTCCTCTCCGCCGCGCCGCTCTCCTCCTCGCCCGGCGGCGAGCGCCCCGCGCGACCGGAGTCACCCGACCCCGCGAGCACCGATGGACGTTAGCCAGGCTGCGCTCGGCCTGAGCCTCAAGGCGCTCAACCGCTTCGCCGGCCTCGAGCTCGTCGATCGCCTGGGGCTCCGCGAGCCGGCCGTGCGCGCACTGCGCGGCGCCTCCAAGCAGGGATTTCGCACCGCGGGCGCGGCGGGCCGGACCTTCGCGGCGGCCCAACGGCTCGGACGCCCGGCACGACCCGCGACCGGCCCGCGCACCGACCAGTTCGACCTCACGCCGACCGACGAGCAGCAGATGATGAGCGAGGCGGTCGGCGAGTTCGGGCAGGAGCGGCTGCTCCCCGCCGCCCGAGCGGCCGACGAGGCGTGCTCCGCACCGGTCGAGCTGCTCGAGCAGACGACCGAGCTGGGCGTCGTCTCGATGAGCATCCCCGAGGAGCTCGGCGGGGTGGTCAGCGAGCGCTCCGCCGTCACCTCCGTCCTGATCGCCGAGGCGCTCGCACGCGGCGACATGGGGCTGGCGCTCGCGTGCCTCGCGCCCACCGGCGTCAGCACGGCCCTCACGCTGTGGGGCGACGAGGACCAGCAGGCGCGCTACCTGCCCGAGTTCGCGGGCGAGAGCCCACCGGCCGCGGCGCTCGCGCTGCTCGAGCCGCGCGCCCTGTTCGATCCGTTCAGGCTCGAAACGCGCGCACGCCCGGCGGGGAGCGGCTACGTGCTCGAGGGAGTCAAGTCGCTCGTCCCACGGGCGGCCGACGCCGAGCTGCTGGTGATCGGCGCGGAGCTCGAGGGGAGCGGACCGGCGCTCTTCGTCGTCGAGTCGAAGACCGCGGGCATCTCGATCGAGCCCGAGCCCGCGATGGGCGTGCGCGCGGCGGCCACCGGCCGCGTCCATCTCGAGGGCGTCGAGCTCGGGGGCGACGCGCTGCTCGGCGGGGCGGATGCCGAGGTCTACACCGACTGCGTGGCGCTCGCCCGGCTCGGATGGTGCGCGCTCGCCGTCGGAACCGCCCGCGCGGTGCTCGATCTCGTGATCCCGTACGTCAACGAGCGCGAGGCGTTCGGCGAGCCGATCAGTCACCGCCAGGCGGTCGCCTTCAACGTCGCCGACATCGGCATCGAGCTCGAGGGCATGCGGCTGACGACGCTGCGCGCGGCGAGCCGCGCCGACCAGGGCAGGAGCTTCGCCCGCGAGGCGGCGATCGCCCGCCAGCTGTGTGCCCGCAAGGGAATGAAGATCGGCTCCGACGGCGTCGGGCTGCTCGGAGGTCATGGCTACGTCAAGGAGTACCCGGTCGAGCGCTGGTACCGCGACCTGCGCGCCGCGAGCCTCATGGAGGGGGCCCTGCTCGTCTAGGACGAGGCGACCGACATGATCAATCTCGAGGCTCCCAGGAAGTTCGGCGCCCTCATCGGCCAGTCGCACGAGATCGCCCGGGAGGTCTTTCGGCCGAGCTCGCGCCGCTACGACCGCGAGGAGCACACCTACCCGAAGGAGCTCGACATGCTCCGCGCGGTCATCGAGGGCGCCGAGGCGGGGGGCGGCACGGGTGGCGCCGGAGCGGCGGGCGTGCGCGGCGACGGCGACGGTCGGTCGTCCGACGGCGGCAACCGCAACGGCAGCAACATGGCGAGTGTGCTCGCCGTCGCGGAGCTGTGCTGGGGCGACGTCGGCCTGCTGCTCTCGATGCCCGGCCAGGGCCTGGGGAACTCGGCGATCGCCTCGGTGGCGAACGAGCGGCAGCTGGAGCGCTTCGGCGGGCGATGGGCGGCGATGGCGATCACCGAGCCGGACGCCGGCTCCGACTCGGCGGCGATCCGGACCACCGCGCGCCTCGACGGCGACGAGTACGTCTTGAACGGGGAGAAGATCTACGTGACCTCGGGCGAGCGCGCCGACCTGCTCGTCGTGTGGGCGACGCTTGACCGCTCGAAGGGCCGCGCGGCGATCAAGTCGTTCGTGGTCCCGCGCGACAATCCGGGCCTCAAGCTGATTCGCGTAGAGGACAAGCTCGGGATCCGCGCGTCCGACACCGCGGCGTTCTCGCTCGAGGACTGCCGCATCCCCCGGGAGAACCTGCTCGGCACCGACGAGATCGACGTCAAGCAGGGTTTCGCGGGCGCGATGAAGACCTTCGACAACACCCGCCCGCTCGTGGCGGCCATGGCGGTCGGGCTGGCGCGCGCGTGCCTCGAGGAGACGCGCCGCCACCTCGGCGAGGCCGGCGTGGAGGTCGACTACAACGCGCCGGCGAACGCCCAGCACGCCGCGGCCACGCGCTTCCTCGCCATGGAGGCCGACTACGAGGCCGCGCGCCTGCTGACGCTCGAGGCGGCGTGGATGGCCGACAACCGCAAGCCGAACTCGCTCCAAGCGTCATACGCCAAGGCCAAGGCGGGACGCAGCTGCGTCGACATCGCGCTCGGGTGCATCGAGCTGTGCGGTAGCGCGGGCTACGCCGAGACCGAGCTGCTCGAAAAGTGGGCGCGCGACGCGAAGATCCTCGACATCTTCGAGGGGACACAGCAGATCCAGCTGCTCATCATCGCGCGTCAGCTCCTGGGTAAGACGTCGGCCGAGCTGAAGTAGGGCCGGGCGGGCGGCGCGCGGTCAGTCGTCGCGGCCGTCGTCGTCCCGGCCGTCGTCGTCATCCCGGTCGCCGCGCCTGTCGTCGTCGCCGCCGCGATCGTCATCCCGATCGGATCCGCGGTCGTCATCGCGCTCGTCACCCCGGTCGTCCCGGCCGCCTCCATCGTCCTCCTGCTGCTGCGCCGGCGACGGAGGTGGAGGAGGCGGCGGTTGCTGCTCTTGGCCCCCGCACGCGGCGGCCGTCGCGGCCACCACCACCGTGCCGAGGAGATAGCGGAGCGAGCGTAGGGACATCGTTGCCCCTTCCGTTCCTGACCGGCGTCGAAATGTCTCGACGCGCTCACTGCTCGTTCGGCGGCCGAGCCCGCCGGAGCGCCTCGTCGAGTCGCGCGAACCTCGGGTCGTGCGGAGGAAGCATCTCGCCGAGGCCCTCGCGCACCGCGTCGAGGTCGAGCGTGCTCGCTCCCAGCATCGCCTCGATGTCGGCCCAGTCGCGGGTGCGGTCGTACATCGCCTTGAACACCCGAGCTCGACGGGGCCGAGGACTGGTATCCGGCGATCGGCGAACGGCACCGTCTGGCGGTGGCGCGCGGCCTCGGAGTGCACGGGGGCGTAGTCGAAGAAGAGGTCGACCGGCGTCTCGCCCCACCACAGCCTGATCTGGCCGTCGCGGAGGATCGTCGCCGCCGCGTCGGGCGGCTGGGCGATCCCCGCCGGGAGGGCGCGCAATGCGTGGCCGGGATCCTCGGACGGGACGAACACGGTTCAGGTCGATGTCGCCGGTCGCCCGCGGGTCGAGCGTCCAGTAGGCGAGCGCGATGGCGCCGCCGAAAGCGTGCGGGACGCCACCGGTGGCGAGCGCGTCGTGAAGAGCGACGACGCGCTCGGCGAGCGTCAACGCCGCGGACGACTCGCCACCGGCAGGCGCGGAAAGCGCAGGCGCGGCTCGTAGCGCGTCGGCAAGGCGTCCGCGAGGCTGAGGACGTCGGCGAGCGCCCGGGCCGTCCACGCGTGGCGCTCGGGCGCGACGTGTGAGAAGGGCGTCGCGGCGGGGGCGATCGTGAGTCGCAACCCGGCGGCCGCCAGGAGCCTGTCGAGGGTGGCCACAGACGGGTGCTTGACCGCGGTCTCGTACGCCGAGACCGTTGCCTGCGAGGTACCGGCGCTCCTCGCCAGCGCGGACTGGCTCAGGCAGGCACGGTGGCGCGCTGCACGAAGCACTCGAGCCGTGTTCATTGCGACCGGAATTATATCCGGCCGGATATAAGGGAGTAGCTCGCCGATCGGCGGGCGTCGGCAATACCGGGTATACTCGCATGGCCAAGGTCATGGTGTCGCTGCCCGACGACCTGCTCGCGGCCCTCGATGCCGAGGCGGAAAGGCGCGGGACGACGCGCAGCGGCCTGCTCCGGACGTACGCCGACGAGGCGCTACGGCGGCGGGGCACCGAGCGAGCCGCCCGCATCCGGGCGCTCGGGGGAGGCACCGCGTCGCACGGAGGCGACGTAGCCGCTCTCGTCAAGCGTCACCGGCCCCGAGGATGACGACCTGGCTCACCGACGCGAGCGTGCTGCTCGCGTGGGAGGACCGCGCCGATGACCATCACGAAGACGCCAAGCGCCTGCTCGAGGGCGACGCGCAACTCGTCACGCTCGACTTGGCCTGGTACGAGGTGACGAACGTGGCGATCACCGCGTGGCGCGACGACGACGCCGCTCGCCGCGTGCAGCGCGTGGTCAGCGCGCTCGACGACGCGGGCGGTCTCGTCCGCTGCGACCGCTCGCTCATTGCCGACGCAGGCGAGCTTGCCGCGGTTCACCGGATGTCCGCCTATGACGCCGCGTACGCGGCAACCGCACACCGTCTCGGTGCT
>DATHAN010000093.1:0-4981 GCA_035296645.1 Thermoleophilaceae bacterium | reverse complement strand
GCGGGCGTGCTCGCTTGGAGCGCTTTCCGCGCTCGCGCCGCCCACCGGAGTAGGTTGGCGGGGTGCGGCGCACGAAGATCATCGCCACGATCGGGCCCGCCTCGCGCGACCCCGAGCAGCTCGCGCGCCTCGTCGAGGCCGGCATGGACGTGGCCCGGCTCAACTTCGCGCACGGCACGCGCGACGACCATGCCGAGATCGCGGAGCGCGTGCGCGCCGCCGCCGGGCGCGCCGGACGCCAGGTGGCGATCCTCCAGGACCTTCCGGGCCCCAAGCTCCGCATCGGCGAGCTCGAGGGCGACCTCGCGGAGCTCCGGCACGGCAACGAGCTAACGCTCGTCGCCGACTCCGACGCGCGCGGCGATGCCCGGCGGATGTCGGTCTCGTGGCCCGGGCTCGCCGGGGCGCTCTACCCCGACGAGATCATCTACCTGTCCGACGGCTCGGTCCGCCTGCGCGTCGAGTCGATCCGCTCCGAGGCCGGGGAGATCGACACGCGGGTCGAGATCGGCGGCACCGTCGCCTCGCGGCAGGGCCTCAACGTCCCGGGCGAGCTCGCCGACCTGCCGGCGGTGCCCCAGGGGGACCTCGACCAGCTCGAGTTCGGCGAGCGTCTGGGCGTCGACCTGGTGGCGCTGTCGTTCGTGCGCCGTCCCGAGGACGTGGAGCAGGTCCGCGAGCACACGCGCCTGCCGCTGATCGCCAAGATCGAGAAGCCACAGGCCGTGGAGTCGATCCAGGCGATCTGCCGCGCCGCCGACTGCGTGATGGTCGCGCGCGGCGACCTCGGCATCGAGCTCCCGATCGAGGAGGTCCCGATCGTCCAGAAGCGGGTGATCGCCTGCGCCGGGGAGCTCGCGCGACCGGTCATCACCGCGACGCAGATGCTCGACTCGATGGTCACCTCCTCGCGACCCACTCGGGCCGAGGTGGCCGACGTGGCGAACGCCATCCTCGACGGAAGCGACGCGGTCATGCTCTCCCAGGAGACTGCGGTCGGCGAGTACCCGGTCGAGGCGGTCGAGCTCATGGCGAGGATCGCCGAGCGCGCCGAGGGCGTGGCCCCGTACGAGCGCTGGAACGAGTACCGCGTCCACCGCGACGAGCGCGATCCCGCGTACACCGTGGCGTACAACGCCTCGCGTGCCGTGCGCGACCTCAAGCTGTCGGCGCTGATCGTCCCGACGCTGTCCGGGCGCTCGGCCCGGCTCGTCTCCGCGCACCGCCCCGAGGTGCCGATCTACGCGCTGTCGCCCGGGCGCGAGACCGTGCGCCGCTGCTCCCTCATGTGGGGCGTGCAGGCGGCCTCGATGCGACGCCACGAGGTGACCGAGGAGCTGATCGCCGACGCCGCGCGGCGCGTGGTCGAGCTCGGCTGGGGCCGGCCGGGGCAGCGCGTGGCGATCACCGCCGGCCTGCCGAGCGGGCGGCCGGGCACGACGAGCCTGCTTCAGGTCCAGGCGCTGCCGTCTGTCAAGGTTTCGGGGCGATGAGGCCGACGCCCCCGGAGAAGCTCCGCCTCGGCGGCATGGCGCTCGGCAACGGGCTGCTCGTGCACGGGCCGACGCACTGGGCCGCGGCGGTCCGCGACCCCGGGGGCGAGCTCCGGGTCGCCTCGGGGCCGAAGCCGCACTTCGGCACGGAGGCGGCCGAGCGGGTGCCGGGGGTGCGGGGCGTGCTCCGCCTGGCCGAGGCGCTCGCCGTCATCCCGCTCGTCAAGCGCGCGCTGCCCGACGCGCGGCTCCCGATGCAGGAGCCGCGCACGATCGGCGCGGTGACGGCCGCGGCGCTGGCCGGCCAGGCCGTGCGTCGCTCCGGTGAGGCGAGCCGGACACTCGGCCGCGAGGCGGCGATCGCGGGCATCGGCGTCCTGCCCGCGCTGCTCGCCCTGCGCGGCGGCGAGCTGGCCGCGTACCACGGCGTGGAGCACAAGGCGATCGGGGCCTACGAGAACGGCGACGAGCGCGCCGCCGACGCCACCAAGGAGCACGACCGCTGCGGTTCGAACCTCGTCGCCCCCCTGCTCGCCAGCGCGACCGCGGGCAACGTCGCCGTCCGCCGCGTCGGCCTCCGCGGGCCGCTCGCCGACGCGGCGGTCGGGCTCGGGAGCATCGCGTTCGCGGTCGAGGTGTTCGCGCTGGCCGAGCGGCACCCCGACACCGCGATGGCGCGCGCCCTGCGGCGCCCGGGCTACGAGATCCAGCGCGCGCTCGGGACGCGCGAGCCGACCGAGGAGCAGCTCGCGGTCGGCGAGGCCGCGCTCGCCGAGATCCTGCGCGTCGAGGGCGTCGAGGCGGGCGCGGCGGGGAGCGGCTCGCGCTGACGAGACTCGGGTTCGGCGCCGAGGCGGCCGGTCAGGCGGCGACCGGCCGCTCGGCCGGGCTCTTCGGGTCGATGAGGATCTTCGCGTGGACCTCCGGGTCGCCCAGGGCGTCGAACGCGCTCTCGACTCCGGGGAGCCCGACGGTGCCGGTCACGAGCGGCGTCGGGTCGACCTCGCCGTCCGCGAGCATGTGCAGAGCGTCGCGGTACTCGAGCGGCGTGTAGCCGAGCACGAAGCGCAGCTCGACCTCCTTGTTGATCCCCAGCGCGGGGCGAATCCGGTCGGCGCCCATGCACACGCCCACGACGACGACGCGCGAGAACATCGGCGCGCCGGCGACGATCCCGTCGATCATCCCCGGCACGCCGACGCACTCGAAGACTACCGGCGCCTTGGGCCCCGCCCCGAGCGCCTCGGCGGCGCGCCACACGGGCTCCCAGGGGACGGGCAGGCGCCGCAGCCGCTCGGTGACGCCGATCGCGGTCTCGAAGGCCGCCGGGGCGGTCATCAGATGACCGGCGTCCGGGCAGCCGGCGTACGGCGAGTCGGTGGCGGGGTCGACCACCACGTCGGCGCCGCAGCGCTCGGCGAGGGCGCGCCGGCCCGGCGAGAGGTCGCTCGCGACGACGTGGCGGACGCCGCGCGCCTTGAGCATGAGGATCACCCCCAGTCCGATCGGTCCGCAGCCGATGACGATCGCCACCGTGCGCTTGCCGACCTCGCCCCGGCGGACAGCATGCAGGCCGACCGCCAGCGGCTCGGTGAGGGCCGCCCGGTCCGGCGCCAGGCCGTTGGGGACGGCGAAGGCGAGCGACTCCTCGACCACGAGCTGCTCGGCGTAGCCGCCGGGAGCCGCGGCCGAGAGCCCGATCGGGTGCACCACCCCGTCGCCGCGCAAGAGGGGCAGAGCCACCACCGGCGTCCCCGCGGGCACCGACTTCCGGCTGCCCGGCCCGTGCTCGTCGATCTCGCCGCAGAGCTCGTGCCCGAGCACGACCTCCTGATCGGAGCGCATCGCGCCGTCGTAGCCGGCCTCCGACGCGACCTCGGCCAGCTCGTCGGCGTGATGGCGGGCGTGGAGGTCGGAGCCGCAGATGCCGCAGCGAAGGACCTCGACTAGGACCTGGCCGCGCCCGGGCTCGGGCGAGGGTCGCTCGGCGAGGTCGAGCGTCGCCTCTCGGCAGACCACCGCTCTCACGCCGGCGCCAGCCGCTCGAAGCGGTAGTCGTCGAGGTCGAACCGGGCGCTCCGCCAGGCGACCTCGAGCGTCGGACTGGCCCGGAACGGGACGTCGCCGTGGCGGTCGAAGTAGTAGCTGTTGGCGTTAGCGCACGTGCCCTGGAAGAACACCTGGTTGTGCCGGCGGCCGAGCATCTTGCGGAAGTAGCGGTCGTTGGCCTCACGGCTCACCTCGACCCGGGTCGCGGACCGCCGCCGAGCACGCTTCAGGCAGCGGACGATGTGGCGCATCTGCGACTCGATCAGGTTGAAGTACGACGAGCCGTTGAACCCGTACGGCCCGAGGATCGCGAAGTAGTTGGGAAAGCCCGGTACGCTCACGCCCTCGTAGGCCTGGTAGCGACTGTCCTCCCAGAAGCGCTCGAGGTCGACGCCGCCGCTGCCGCGGATCGGGAACGGCGGCATGTTCCCCGGGTCGAAGACCTTGAAGCCGGTCGCGAGGACGAGCACGTCCACGGAGTGCTCGGCGCCATCGGCGGTCCGTACGCCACCGGGCGTGATCGTCGCGATCGCCGCCGTCTCGAGCGTGACGTTCTCGCGGTTGAAGGTGGGCAGGTACTCGTTCGAGTAGCTCGGTCGCTTGCAGCCGAGGCCGTAGCGCGGCGTCAGCTTGTCCCGGACCTCGGGGTCGTGCACCTGCTCGCGCAGGTGCTTCAGCCCCACCGCCTCGCCGCGCTTGATCAGCGGCAGGACGCCGGCGAAGTGCGCGGGCAGCGGGAACGTGAGCTCGACGAAGGCCTCGCTCACCGCCCGGGCGAGGCGCTGTGCGCCCGGGAGGCGGCGCAGCGCCATGCGAAGCCCCCGGGGCAGCGCCCGGTCGGGCTTCGGCAGGCACCAGATCGGCGTCCGCTGGAACACCGTCAGGTGCTTGGCTTCCCGCGCTATCGCCGGGATCACCTGGATCGCCGACGCGCCGGTGCCGATCACGGCCACCCGCTTGCCGCCGAGCTCTTGGTCGTGGTCCCACCGGGCCGTGTGCATCACAGCGCCCTCGAACTGGTCGACGCCCGGGATGTCGGGCGGCTTCGGCTGCGAGAAGATGCCGGCCGCGCCGACCACGAACCGGG
Organism: Thermoleophilaceae bacterium; assembly: GCA_035296645.1. Classification (GTDB taxonomy): domain Bacteria; phylum Actinomycetota; class Thermoleophilia; order Solirubrobacterales; family Thermoleophilaceae; genus JACCUC01. Next base: position 352 of record DATHAN010000093.1, on the reverse strand, counting down.
CGGTGATCGTCTCGCCGGCGGCCGTGTCGAGCCTCCACACGTGCGCCGAGTCGTCGAACGTCGCGCCGACGACCTTCGTCCGCAGCCGGATCCGCGACCGCAGCCCGTAGCGTTCGACGCAGTCCTCGGCATAGCCCTTGAGCTCGTGGCCGGGCGCGTAGACGCGCGACCAGTCGGGGCGCTTCTCGAACGAGAACTGGTAGCTGAAGGACGGGATGTCGACCGCCACCCCGGGGTAGGTGTTCCAGTGCCAGGCGCCCCCGACGCCGTCGGCCTCCTCGAGGACGACGAAGTCGGAGAAGCCCGCCTGGTCGAGCTTGATCGCCGCGCCTATCCCCGAGAAGCCGGCTCC
>DATHAN010000092.1:0-5137 GCA_035296645.1 Thermoleophilaceae bacterium | reverse complement strand
CGGCCTCGACGAGGCGCGCGAGCTGCTCGGGGTCGCGCGAGGCGGGCCCGATCGTGGCGATGATCTTCGTGCGCCGCACCCCGCCAACCTACTCCGGTGGGCGGCGCGAGCGCGGAAAGCGCTCCAAGCGAGCACGCCCGCCGTGCGCTCAGGCGAGCGTCTTCTCGATTAGGCCCGCGTAGAAGCGCGCGGCGAGCGCCAGATCCTCGACCGGCACGCGCTCGTCGGCGCCGTGCACGAGCGGTGCCGCCTCGAACAGGTCCATCGCCTTCTGGGGGAAGAAGCCGTAGGCGACGCACTCGGGAAACGCCTCGCGGAACCATCGCGAGTCGCTGAAGCCGGGCAGCGCGACGGCCGCGGGCTCTGCCCCGGGATCCTCGGCGGCGATGAACTCGCGGATGTGCTCCATGAGCCCGGTGTCGATCGGCGAGCGGTTGCCGACTACGGTGTCGCGGAACTCGATCCAGTAGTCGCCGTCGCCGAGCACCTCGCCGATCGCCGCGCGCGCGTCCTCCTCGCCCAGTCCGGGGGGCACGCGGCAGTCGACGCCGACCTCGGCGCGCGAGGGGATCACGTTGATCTTCTCCGAGGCCTGGATCATCGTCGGCGTGAGCGTGACCGACAGGAGCGGCTCGAGGATCACCCCGACCCGCGGGTCGATCTGCTCGACTTCCTCGATCGCCTCGGCGATCGCCGCGTCCGAGCCGTCCGGGGGGTCGACGCCGAGCGCGTGCAGGAGCGCCTCCGGCTCGGGGCTCAGCCGGTAGGAGGCGCGCCGCTCGCCCAGCCGGGCCACCAGCGGCGCGAGCTTGGTCAGTGCGTTGTCGCCGATGCGGGGGATCGACGCGTGTCCGGCCCGGCCGTCGGTCGACAGGCGGAAGCGGAACACGCCCTTCTCGGCGACGCACACGCCGTACACCCGCCGGCCGTCGAACTCGAGCACCTGGCCGGCGCCCTCGTTGACCACGAGGTCGCAGGCGACCTTGTCCGGCTGCTGCTCGCACAGCCAGCGCGCGCCGTGGTTGGCGCCCGTCTCCTCGTCGCAGGTCACCACGAGCAGCAGCTCGCCGCTCTGCGGGCGCCAGCCCTGCTCGGCGAGCGCGGTCGCCGCCGCGACCTCGGCGGCGAGCTGGCTCTTCATGTCGAGCGCCCCGCGGCCCCACACGCAGCCGTCCCGAAGCTCGCCCGCCCACGGATCGACGCTCCACGCGGAGGGGTCGGCGAGCACGGTGTCGACGTGCGCGAGCAGGGCGAGCCGCGGCCCGTCGGAGTCCCCCCGCAGGCGGGCCACGAGGTTCGGGCGCCCCTCGACGGCGTACAGCAGCTCGCACTCGAAGCCGGCCCCCTCGAGCTGCTCCTTGAGGTGGAGCTGGGCGGGCTCCTCGTCGCCCGGCGGATTGACCGTCTTGAAGCGGATCAGGCGCTGGAGCAGCTCGGTCGCGCGCCGCTCGAGATCCGCCGGCTCGGGCACGTCGCGAGTATATGGCGGTCGCGGTGACGGGCCCGGGCGGCAGGCTCGCCGCGGTAGGCTTCGCACGCAGTCGACGCGCGGCCGCCTCGGTCCGCGCCCGCTGAGGGCCGTCTTGGAGCAGCTCTTCCGCACCGACGAGGGCGCCCGCGAGGCCGTGCGCGGGCGCACGCCCGTCCCCGCGCCCGAGCGCCCGCTCGCCGTGCGCATGCGCCCCGCCTCGCTCGACGAGGTGGTCGGCCAGGAGCACGTGCTCGGCGAGGGCTCGGCCCTGCGGCGCGCGATCGAGGAGGGCCGGCCGCACTCGATGGTCCTGTACGGACCGCCCGGCTCGGGCAAGACGACGATCGCGCGCCTGCTCGCCGTCCACTCCGACGCCGCCTTCGAGGAGGCCTCGGCCGTCGAGGCCGGCCGCGCGGAGGTCCGCGCGATGCTCGAGCGCGCGGGGGAGCGCAGGCGCGCCGGCGACCGCGCGACGATCTTCTTCCTCGACGAGATCCACCGCTTCAACAAGGCGCAGCAGGACACGCTCCTGCCCGCGGTCGAGGAGGGGCTCGTCACGCTCGTCGGGGCCACCACCGAGAACCCGTACTTCGAGGTCAACTCGGCGCTCCTCTCGCGCACGCAGGTGTACGAGCTGCGCGGGCTCGCCGACGCCGACGTGCGCGCCCTGCTCGAGCGCGCGCTGTCCGACCCCGACCGGGGGATCCGCGATGCCCCGCCGGTCGACGAGGAGGCGCTCGACTTCCTCGCCGCCCGCGCGGGCGGCGACGCGCGCGCGGCGCTCGCCGCGCTCGAGCTCGCGTGCGCGACCGTCGCGTGGCACGCCCCGGCGCAGGGCTCGAGCGGGCGCGTCGAGCTCGCCGACGCCGAGGACGCGATGCAGCGCAAGGCCGTCCTGTACGACAAGGGCGGCGACCGCCACTACGACACGATCTCCGCGTGGATCAAGGCGACGCGCGGATCGGACCCCGACGCGTCCCTCCTCTACCTCGCGGCCATGCTCGAGGGAGGCGAGGACCCGCGCTTCATCGCGCGGCGCATGGTCGTCCTGGCGAGCGAGGACGTGGGCAACGCCGACCCGCGGGCCTTGCAGGTCGCGGTGGCGGCGGCGCACGCGGTCGAGTACGTCGGCCTCCCGGAGTGCGCCCACAACCTGGCGCAGGCGTCGGTCTACCTCGCGCTCGCGCCGAAGTCGAACGCCTCCTATCGCGCGCTAGCGGCGGCGCGGGCATGGGTGCGCGAGCACGGCGCGCCGGACATCCCCGGCCACCTGCGGAGCGCGGGCCACCCGGGCGAGCGGGCGCTCGGCCACGGCGTCGGCTACGACTACCCCCACGACCGCCCGGACGCCCTCTCGGAACAGGACGTCATGCCGCCGGAGGCCGCGGGAGAACGCTTCTTGTCGCTCACCGACCGCGGTGAGGAGCGCGCGTTCGCCGAGCGCCTCGACGAGATCCGGGCGGCGCGGGGGCGGCGCGCGGCGGGCGGGCACGACCGCGCCGACGGCTGATCGCGCGGCGGAGATGCCTCGCCGCCGGGTCGCCCTCGTCCTGCTCGCCTGCACGCTCGTGGCGGCGACGGGCGTCCGCGTGGCCGCCGGCGCCGACAAGCGCGGCCTCACCCACGACGAGGCGATCTCCTACCTGGCGGCCGCGTGCCACCAGGGCGACTACGCGCGCCTGACCCTCGAGGGGCGGCGGCCGGTGGGGCGTTGGGTGCCCGCTTCGGAGTGGAAGGTCTTCCTGACCCCCGAGCGGGCGCTGTGCCTCGGCACGATCGCGCGCGACCTCGCGCGGGAGGACATCCATCCCCCGCTCTATTTCTGGCTCCTGCACGGGTGGGGCCTCGTGTTCGGCGTCGGGCTGTGGACCGGCGTCTCGCTCAACATCGGGCTCGCGGCGCTGACCACGATCGCCCTGTTCGGGCTCGCCCGGCGCGTGCTCGGCGATCCGCTGCGCGCGGCGGGAGTCGCCTTCGTGTGGTCGTTCAGCCCCGCGGCGATCCGCGTGTTCGCGGAGGCGCGCCAGTACGAGCTGCTCGCGCTGCTCGCCACGCTGTTCGTGTGGCAGTGCGTGCGCGTCGCGGACCCGGCGACGCGCCCGCGGGCTCGCGAGCTCCTCGCGCTCGCCGCGATAACCGCGGCCGGCGCGCTGTCGCAGTTCCTGTTCGGGATGGTCGCGGTGGCGGGGCTCGCGCTCGTCCTCGTGCGCAGGTGGCGCGGGCGGCGCGGGGTGGCCGCGGGTGCGCTCGCCGCCGTGGCCGCGGGCTACGGAGCGTTCGCGCTGCTCCACCCGGGGTTCACCGACGCGCTCGCCCGGGGGCGCGCCCAGGCCACCGAGCCGTCGCTCGACCGGCTCGACGGGCGCGTCGAGCTGGTCGCTCGCATGCTCGCCGAGTTCGTGCTCCCACCCGGCGCGGCGCAGGGGTCGCTGGCCCTCGTCGGGACCGCCCTGGTCGTCGCGGCGACTGCGCTCGCGCTCGCTCCCGGCCAGCCGCGCCGCGGCGAGAAGGACGCACGCCCCGGCGACGGCCGGGCCATGGTGCTCGTGTTCGTCTGGCTCACAGCGGCGAACGCAGCGCTGTTCCTCGCGTTCGTGAGCCCCTCGAGCGCGATGGACTTCAAGCACGTGAGCACGCTCTGGCCGTTCGCCGCGTTTGTGCCCGTGCTCGCGGTCGGCCGGGTGCCCCGCCGGGCGCGAACGCCGGTCGCGATCGCCGGCGCCGCCGCACTCGCCGCCGCCGGCTCGGTCGCTGCCCTCGGCCAGGGACCGGGCGCCGGCCCCGCACCCGCGCTCGAGCGGGCGCGCGGGGTCGTGCTCGACAACGTCGCTCGCGGCGTCCTCCTGCGGGTCGTCTGGCGCGTGCCCGACGCCGCGCGGGTCTTCGCCGCGCAGCAGCACAGGCTGCTCGATCGTCCCGACGCGTGGCTCCCCGAGCTCGAGCCGGGCGACGTGTTCGTCGGCGGCCTGCCGGCCTCCGACCCCCGCTACGGCAACTCGCCCCTGCTCGCGCGGCGGGTCGCCGCCGAACTTCGGCGCCGACACCGGGTGGTCCCGGTGGCGGACCCGCTCGAGCGGGGACACGTCTTCCGCGTCGGGGCGGCGGTCGACCGCCCGTGACCGTAGGTGTGTGACCTACGTCAGAGACGCCCGCGGCCCCTCCTGCGACGCTCGGAGCATGGTTGGGAGCACCCTCGAGCACCCCGCGGTCCTGCTGGGCGCCGTCCACGATGTCGGCCGGCTGCGCGTCGGCCTGCGCCTGGCGCGCGCGAGCGACGGCGACCGTGTGCGCGACTTCCTCGAGCGGCTCTCGCCCGAGACCCGTCTGCGCCGCTTCGGCACGCCCGTGCCGCGGGTGGGGGAGTCCCTCGTCCGGCACTTCACCCTGCCCGACGGCCGCCGACGGTTCCCGGTGCTGGCAACCGCTCCGGCCGACCACACCGAGCGGGTGATCGGGATCGCCGACGTGGCCCTGTTGCGGTCGGGGACCGCCGAGATCGCGTTCGTGGTTGATGACGATCTCCAGGGCCGCGGCGTCGGGCGCGTGCTCGCCGGGGCGGCGGCTTCCCTGGCCGCGCGTCGCGGCGTGCGACGGCTCCGCGCGGAGGTCGGCGGCGGCGGGCCGGCGGCGCTCGCGCTCATGAAGCGACTCGGCCCGACGATGAGC
>DATHAN010000091.1:0-4341 GCA_035296645.1 Thermoleophilaceae bacterium | reverse complement strand
GGGGCGTCTGGGCGCAGCGTTGCACTGTGATCCAGCTCACGGGCGGCAGCGGGGTGACGGCCTAGCGTTCCCCATGCCTTTAGCGACATTTCGTCCTCGGCCGTAAGTACCGACCGCCGGGGCCCGGAGTCGCGGCGCCTCTGATCCAGCCGGCCGCCCGGAAGCCGTTCGGGCGGCGGCCGCGAGGCGTGCCGGGAGGAGGAGTCCCGACCCCGAGCTGGAGGTAGTTCCGATGTGGAAGCTGCTTGCTTCCGTCCTGTCGCTAGCCGCCGTGGCCGGCCCCGTCACGTTCGCGCTCGCCGCGACCGACGACGCGATCGACGCCCGTGCGGCTGACGAAATACGTGTGGACCGTCAGGCGCTCTCCCACGAAACGAACCGCCTGGCAGCGCGCGGCGAGGCCGCCGAGCGCGTGGCTGCGGCCGAGCGCCGGCGCGAGCGTCGCAGCCGGCGCGGAGAGAGCCGCGTCCGCGTACCCGCCGCGCTCGACGCGATCGCCGCGTGCGAGTCCGGCGGCGACCCGCGTGCGGTCGGCGGCGGCGGCGCCTACCGCGGCAAGTACCAGTTCAGCCCGGAGACGTGGGCCTCGGTCGACGGCGAGGGCGACCCCGCGGACGCCCCCGAGTCAGAGCAGGACCGGCGTGCCGCGATGCTGTACGCCCGCGAGGGCGCCGGTCACTGGCCGGTTTGCGGCCGCAGGTAAGACGGGCGCGGGCCGCAGGTAACGCGCCGCGGCTCAGATCGGGCCGCGGCCGCGCGTCGCGTCCTGCCACGGCGGCGCCGTGGGGGGCTCGCGCTCGTCCCATTGCACGGCGCTCCCGGGCACGATGTCGTCGCGCTCCGTCTCCTCCCAGCGAACCCACGCCTTGTGGCCGCCGTCGTAGTCCGGGGCCCAGAGAACGAGCGTCGCGCGCTCGTCGCCCACGCGGCAGGGCCCCCGCCCCTCCTCGTCGAGCCCGCGCCACAGCCGCACGAACGGGTTCTGCTCCCACTCCTCGGCGAGCGTCGTCGGCTCGGAGTGTCCGGGGTGGACCTGCGTCTCGGGCGGAAGCTTCATGAGGACCTGCATGATCGAGCGGCGCAGGTCGTCGAACGACGTCGAGCCGGGGGCGCGCACGCCACCGACCGAGCCCCTGAACAGCGTGTCGCCAGTGAACACGTGCTCGTCGCTCACGCGGAAGGCGAGCATGCCGTCGGTGTGCCCCGGGGTGTGGAGGGCGTCGATGCGGAGCTCACCGACGGTCAGGAGCTCCCCCGGCTCGAACGCGCGGTCGACATCCATCACGTGCGCGGCCTCGAGCGGGTGGGCGAGGATCTCGACGCCGAAGCGCTCCTTGTAGACGTGGTTCTCGGCGACGTGGTCGCCGTGACGGTGGGTCAGCAGCAGGTGAGTCGGCGTGACCTCGTGTCGCTCGATCGCGGCGAGGAGGGCCTCGGACGGGCCGCCCGAGTCGATCAGGATTGCGTGTCCCCCGGGGCGGTCGGCTACCAGGTAGGCGTTCGAGAGCCAGTCCGGATGCATCGACCGCTCGACGATCATCGCCGGAGACCTTAGTGCGGCACGCGCGGCGGTGCGCCCTGCGGCCGCGGCGCCCGCCCACCTAACATCGCCCTCCGTGATCGATTTCGCCGCCCTCCGCGCCGAGCTTCCGGTGCTCGAGCGGCGCGCCTACCTGAACGCGGGCACGCAGGGACCGCTCCCCCGGCGCGCGGTGGCGGCGGCGCGCGCCGAGCTCGAGGCCGAGCTTGCCGAGGGCCGCGCGACCCACGCCCACTTCGAGCGGATCGCCTCGCTCGCCGAGCGCCTGAGGACCGCCGTGGCGCCGCTCCTCGGTTGCGACGCGGCGGAGGTCGCCGTCACGCGCTCGACGACCGACGGCATCAACACCGTGCTCGGCACGCTCGAGCTCGGGCCGGACGACGAGGTGCTGACCTCCGACGAGGAGCATCCCGGCCTCGTCGCACCGCTCGCCGCCGCGCGCCTGCGGGCGGGCTGCGCGCTCCGCGTCGTGCCCTTCGACCGCGTCGTCGCCGAGGTCGGAGAGCGCACGTCGCTCGTCGCGTGCTCGCACGTCTCGTGGGTCTCGGGTCGGGTCGTCGACGCGGCTGCCCTCGCCGCGGCGGCGCGCGCCGCGGGCGCCCAGGTCCTGCTCGACGGAGCGCAGGGGCTCGGCGCGATCCGGCTCGACGTGCGCGCGCTCGGGTGCGACTTCTACGCCGCCCCGGGCCAGAAGTGGCTGTGCGGCCCCGACGGCAGCGGCTTCCTGTACGTCCGCGGCGAGCTCGCCGAGCGCCTCACGCCCTCGTGGCCGAGCTTCGTCTGCCTCTCCGACCCGAGCCGTCCCGAGGAGCTGCCGCTCTTGCCCGGCGCCGCACGCTTCGACCAGGGCGTGGTGGCGCGGGCGCAGGCCGCCGGCTCGCTCGGTGCGCTCGAGACGCTCGCCGAGGCGGGCTGGGTCGGCGTGGTCGAGCGCGGGCCGGCGCTCGCCGCCGAGCTCGCCGTCGAGCTCGCCGCACGCGGCGAGCAAGTCGCCCCGCGCGGGGCCTCGACGCTCGTCTCGTGGACGGCCGACGACGCCGGCGCCGAGGTCGAGCGCCTCGCCGGCGAGGGTTACGTCGTGCGCGACCTGCCGGGGCGCGGACTCGTGCGCGCGTCGGTCGGCGCATGGGTCAGCGAGGACGAGATCGAGCGGCTGGTCGAGCTGGTCGCGGCGCGCTGAGCCGCGGCAGCGCTGCTCAGACCTCGAACCCGACCGCCCGGAGCTCGTCCCGCAGGTCGCGCCGGAACACCTCGGCGCCTCCGGGTCGAGTTCCTCGCGCCAGCGGCCGACCGAGGCCTCCGGCGAGCGTGCCGAGAGATGTGCCCGGCGCAGCTCGCGGTCCTCGCGCGCCGTGCGGCATCGAGCTCGATCCCGAATCGGCGCTCGAGCCGCCGCGCCACCCCCTCGAGGTCGTGCACGAGCTCGTCGTAGCGGACGACCGGCGGGTCTCAATCTCCCACCTCGAGCGGGAGAGTGGGCCGTGCTGGGCTCGAACCAGCGACCCCCAGCTTGTCGAGCTGGTGCTCTCCCAACTGAGCTAACGGCCCGGGCGGGCGAGGATATCAACGGGTCCGTGCCGGCCGGCCTCGATTACGCGGCGGCCGTGCCGGCAGCCGGGCTCTGCGCGCCGTGCTGTACGGGGAGCGCGCCGCGCGCCCGCATGGCGATCTCGAACGTCTCGCGCGAGGTGTGTCGGGGGGCCCAGTCGAGCGTCTGCTTGAGCTTCTCGTTCGAGGCGACCCACGGGTAGCGCACGAAGCTGAGGTTGCCGGCCGGCGCCTCGACCCGCCGCAGCCGCCACATCGCCTGGGCGAGCGCGCGGTACGGCCCGAAAGGAACGCGCAGGAGGCGCAGTCCCACGAGCTCGGCGCACTCCCCAACGGTCATCCAGTCGTCGGGACTGACGTTGAACGCGCCGGCATGGCGGCCGTCGAGGAGTCCGACGAGCGCATCGACCACGTCGTCCTCGTGCACGAACTGGACCGGCACGTCGCCCTCGCCGAAGTCGGCGAAGAAGGGCTGGTCCTTGAAGGTGCGCGAGATGTAGTTGTCGACGGTCGGGCCGAAGACGATGCACGGCCGCACGATGGTCATGACGCGGTCGGGGTGCTCGCACGCCCACAGCTGGCACAGGCGGTCCGACTCGGCCTTGTCGCGCGCGTACTCGAAGTCGGGCACGCCGCGCACGGGATGCCCCTCGGTGAGGGGCACCGGGTTGTCCGGGAACGCGCCATAGGCCGTCGCGGAGGAGGTCACCAGCACGTGCTCGGTTCCCGCGGCGGAGGCGGCCTCGAGCACGTTCTGCGTGCCCCCGACGTCGATCTCGTACATCGCGTGCTCGTCGTGCATCGGGTTGAGCACGAACGCCAGGTGCACGAGCACATCGGGGCGCTCCCGCTCGAGCAGCCGGCGCACCCGCGTGCGGTCGCGCACGTCGACCTCCTCGAAGGCGACCTTCGGCCCGAACGTGCGCGGCGGGCGCACGTCGGCGATCGAGACCTGCGCGGTCTCCGCCCGCTCGGCGAGGTGGGCGACGAGGCGCGTCCCGATGTACCCCGAGCCTCCGGTGATCAGGTATCGCACGCCGCCGCTCCTTCCCTCGCCATCTCCGGTTCGCCGAGCATGGTATTCGCCGCACGAGCATGGGCCCTCGGCGCGCTCCGTACCGGGTGCTTTGCCGAGGCGGGGGGCTCAGACCCCCGAGGAGCCGCCTTCGAGCTGCGCCCGCGCCGCGGATTGCGACACGCAGCGCCCGAGGGCGTTGTCCCCGTCGCTGTTCGTCCCGTACCTCTTGCGGAAG
>DATHAN010000090.1:0-4140 GCA_035296645.1 Thermoleophilaceae bacterium | reverse complement strand
GCCGCGGCGAGCGTGCGCCGGGCCGAGAAGCCGAACAGCGTGTTGGCGTGGCGCTGGAGCGACGTGAGGTCGTACAGGAGCTGCGGCCGCTCGCGCTCCTCCTTCTTCTCGAGCTTGGTGATCTCGCCCGGACGGCCCTCCCCGTCGTCGCCCACGCAGTCGCGGACGATGCGGTCGGCCTCGTCCTCGGGCACGCGCCGCCCGCCGAGGTAGCGGCCCGAGTAGAGCCGCTCTCCGCTCGCGGCGAAGCGAGCCTCGACGAGCCAGTAGGACTCCGGCTTGAAGTCCTGGATCTCCCGCTCGCGGCGGACGACGAGCGCGAGCGTCGGCGTCTGCACGCGACCGAGCGAGACCGCGCCGTCGAACGCCGAGCGGAGCCGGATCGAGGCGGCGCGGGTGGCGTTCATCCCGACCACCCAGTCGGCCTCCGAGCGCGAGCGCGCGGCCGCCTCGAGGAGCTTCATGTCCTCGCCCGAGCGCAGGTGCTCGAACGCGTCGCGGATCGCCGTGCGGGTCATCGACGACAGCCACAGCCGCTCCACCGGCTTGTCGACGTCAGCGGTCTCGAGCACGTACGCGAAGATCAGCTCGCCCTCCCGGCCCGCGTCGCACGCGTTCACGATCAGGTCGATCTCGTCGTCGCGCATCAGTCGATGGAGGACCGAGAGCTGCTTCTGCGCGCGCTCGTCGTTGGGGACGAGCTTGAAGCGCTCGGGCAGGATCGGGAGGTCGGCGAAGCGCCACTTCTTGAGCTTCGGGTCGTAGTCGTCGGGCGGCGCCAGCCCCACGAGGTGCCCGACCGCCCACGAGATGACGTACTCGTCACCGACGAGGTGCGACTTGTCGCGGCTCGTCTTGAACGTGCCGGGGAGGGCCGCGGCGAGGTCGTGGCCGACCGACGGCTTCTCGGCGATGACGAGCGTCTTGCCCATGTGGCGACCACTGTAGAGGCCGCGCCCGGGCACGGCGGCGCACCGCCTCCCGGCGGCCCTCAGCGTGCGCAGGGCCCGGTGTCGACCGGGCGGCTAGCGCTCGCGAGCGCGCGACGGATGATGCTCGCCGGCACGCCGAAGCCCGTGCGCTCGCCCGAGGCGGCGGCCGCGAAGATCGCGGTCACTACCTCCCCCTGGCCGTCGACCATCGGGCCGCCCGAGTTCCCCGAGCGCACGCGCCCGCGCACCGAGGTCACACGACGCTGGATCGGCCCGCGCCCGTAGGAGTCCTCCGTGGTCACGACGTGGGTCTCGCCGAGGCGCCCGGCGCGGATCTCGAACGGGCCGTTCTCGGGAAAGCCGAGGATCGCCGCCGAGGTGCCGGGCGGCGCGTCGGCGTCGACCTCGAGCGCGGGGAGGCCCGAGACGCCGCTCGCCTGGAGGATCGCGAGGTCGTCGCGCGGGTCGTACCAGATCACCTCCGCATCGGCGCGCGAGCCGTCGCGGAGCTCGAGGCTCGTGTCCTCCTGCCCGGCGACCACGTGGGCGTTCGTGACCACGACCCCTTCCCCCGCGACCCATCCCGAGCCCTGCACGCCGAGCCCGCAGGCCGTCCCGACCACCCGCACCACGCTGCTCCCGGCCGCGCGCACCTGCGGATCTCGCGCGATCCGCGCGCTCGGCGCGCGCACGTCCGGTGCCGGGCCCTCGATCGTCGGCACGGGGTCGAAGCGCGAGAGGACGTTGAGTATCGGGCCGGACGGCGGCAGCGTGGCGTTCAGGACCTGGAGGACCTTGGAGCGGCGCACGTCGGGACGGACCTCGCGCAGACCCGGCGCCTGGACCGCGACGGCGCTCAGGATCCACGCGATCCCGAGCGCGAGGCACGCCACGAGCGCCGCGCCGCCGGCCCCGTCGAGCACGCCGAGCCGCTCGTCCATGCGGTCGCGCAGCCGCGAGCCGGCGAGCTCGAGGATCGCGGCGAGCAGGCCCCCGAGCAGGAGCGCCCCGAAGAGCGCGAACATCGGCGCGTACGGCGAGCGCGCGCCGTCTTCGAGCACGAGCGGCCCCACGCGCGAGCCGATGACCGCGCCGCCCACGAAGCCGCCGAGCGACATCGCGCCCACCACGAGGCCCTGTGCGTATCCCCACGCCGCCATCAGCAGCGTGAAGCCGAGGATCGCGAGGTCGAGCCAGGTCACCGCAGCAGCGCCCGGCCTCGCGCTTGCCTAGAGGTCGAGCTCGAAGCGGGCGACCGCCGGCGGCTTGCGTGGGCCCGCTGGCCTGCCCTCGATCTCGAGCTCGAAGGGACGGTTCTCGGTCGCGGTGACGGGGATCCGGAACACGACCATCGAGCCGCCGGTGGGCCCGTACGAGGTCGCCGAGGCCTGATTCGGCTCGCACTCGCCGGGCCGCAGCGGCCCGGGCTGGTACGCGAAGACGTTGTCGCGCCCGACCGGGAGCGGGCGGTACTCCGTGCCGCGAATGTCGACGACGCGCATCCGCCCCGAGGCGAGGCGCGTGCCCTTCGCCTCCTCGGGCACGCACGCCTGGAGGAAGACCCCGTACAGGGCGCTCCCGGGCGGCGCGGGACGGCCCTGGTAGTACTGCTTGTCCTCGGGGTCGGCCAGGTTCAGCTGCCGGGTGATGAAGATCTCGTAGTCGACGCCGTCGAGCGGCACGGCGATGCCCTCACGCGCGGACTCGCCGGGGACGAACGCGCGCTCCTCGCCGGACTCGCCGCAGGCCGCGGCGCCGAGCGCGGCGAGCGCGGCGAGCGCGAGCGCCGGCAGGAGGCGGGGCGCCCGGGCGGACCTGAGGCGGAGCCGTCGCATGAGCGCGCGCAGTCTACTCGGCGACCTTGGGCGGCTCGGGCCGCGCGGCGGGCAGTCCGCCGTCGTCCGGCTCGGTGCGAAAGCTGCGCCCGGCGCGCGTTCCGAAGCGCGGCGCCTTGCGCGGCTCGTAGCCGGCGATCGTCGCGCGCGCGAGCGGTCCGTCGCGATCCTCCTCGAGGATGGCGCGCAGCCGGTCGAGCGCACGGCGGCTGCGCTTGCGCATGAACGACCGGAACCCGAGCGCCTCGCGAAGGCGCTCGACCGGGTTCTCGGGCTCCGTCCACAGCGTGAGCTCGACGCGCGTCAGGCCGGCCGACGGCGAGGTCAGGTCGTACTCGGCGCCATACAGCGTGCGGCCGAGCCGCCCGGTTCGGCCGTCCTCGACGATCCGGCGCGGTGAGCGCGCGTCGACGATCGTGTACTCGACGTAGCGTGTGCCGCCGCGCCAGTCGAGGCGAAAGCGCGCGCCGGCCCCCACGCCGGTCGAGCGCGGGGTGAGGAGGCGATAGTCCTTCATGAAGTGATCGCACCACGCCGGGCGCGCCGCCACGTCGGCGATCAGAGCGAAGACGTCCTCGCGCGGGGCCGAGATGTGCGCGTGCACGGTGACCGAGTCCACCGGCGCGATTCTACGGAGCGTGCGGTCGCGGGCCGGCGCAGCGGTGCGCGCTCTTTGCGTCGACGCGTCGAAGGCGGTACACTGGCCGACCCCCCCGTCGGGAGGAGAGAGATGCAGACCGTCGTGTCCGGAACGCTTGCGGGCGCCGGCACCTTCCGGTGCCAGGATTGCTCGTACCCAGTCGCCCTGCTCGAGCGCGACGAGATCCCTCCCTGTCCCCGCTGTGGCTCGCGGGAGTTCAAGCGGGCCTCGATCTTCGCCGAGCGCTCGCTGCCCGAGTCCGACACCTCGCGCCGGGAGACCCGACCCGAGTGGCTCGACGAGGCCCGCGCGGCGCTCGTCGAGCAGGGTGACTACCTGGCATTCGAGGAGGACGAGCGCGTCCGGGTCGTCCCGCTCCAGGAGGGCTTCACGCGCATCGGGCGCAGCCTCGCCGCCCATATCCGCTTCGACGACCCGACCGTCTCACGCCGCCACGCCGTCATCCATCGCGAGGGCGACCGGGCGCGGCTGCTCGACGACCGCAGCTTGAACGGCGTGTTCGTGAACGGCGAGCGCTCGGAGTGGCACGAGCTCGCGGACGGCGACGAGATCGTCATCGGTCGCTTCCGCCTCTACTTCGTCGGCTTGACCGGAGTCGGGAGCCGCGGTGCGCACGAGGGGGTCTGGACCGCGGCCCGATAGCTGGCGCGCTGGCGCGTGAGCGCCGGCGCGGCTGCGCCGGTCGAGGGAGGAGTCCGGTGCCGGGGCCACG
>DATHAN010000089.1:0-3518 GCA_035296645.1 Thermoleophilaceae bacterium | reverse complement strand
CCCGACGGCACCGGCCAGATCGCCGACCGGCTCGCCGCCGAGCTCGAGCACGTCGAGGTGATCCACCGCGAGGCCAAGGACGGGCTCGGCCGCGCTTACCTGACCGGCTTCGACCATGCGCTCGCCGCGGGCGCCGAGCTCGTGCTCGAGATGGACGCCGACTTCTCGCATGACCCGGCAGACCTCCCGCGGCTGATCGCCGCGGCCGAGGACGCCGACCTCGTGCTCGGCTCGCGCTATGCGCCCGGGGGCGGGGTCGTCGACTGGGGGCTCGCGCGCCGGCTGCTGAGCCGCGGCGGCTCGTGGTACGCGCGCACCGTGCTCGGGGTGCCGGTACGCGACCTCACCGGCGGCTTCAAGTGCTTCCGCCGCGAGGTGCTCGAGCGCCTCGACCTGTCGGACGTCCACGCCGACGGCTACGGCTTCCAGATCGAGCTCACCTACCGCACGCTCGTCGCCGGCTTACACGTGCGCGAGGTCCCGATCGTCTTCCGCGAGCGCCGCGCGGGCGCGTCGAAGATGAGCACGCGCATCGCCCTCGAGGCGGTGTGGAAGGTGCCGGCGCTGCGACTCCGGCGCGGGGCCCGCGGCCGCGCCCGCGACGCCGCCCGCGCTACGGGGTGACCCGCAGCTCAGCGCGGTCGGTGACCTCGCCGACGACGGTCCCCCGCTCGCTGCGCGCTTCCAGTTCGGACATGAGCGTCCCGAGCCGCTCGCCCGTCACGGCGACCAGCAGCCCGCCGCTCGTCTGCGGGTCGTAGAGCGGCAGCAGGTTGTTTGACTCGACGCCGTCGGCGACCACGTCCGCCTCGCGGTGCTCGCGGTTCGCGGCGAGCCCGGCCGCGTAGCACCCGGCCGCGGCGAGCTCCGGGACTCCCTCCCATACGGGCAAGGCCGCGCGGCGGACCACCGCCCCGAGCCCCGCGTCGAGCAGCATCTCCGCCATGTGGCCGAGCAGGCCGTAGCCGGTGACGTCGGTCGCCGCGGAGGAACCTGCCGCGCGCATCGCCTCGCAGGCACCGCGGTTGAGCCGCGCCGCGGTCCCCACCGCCTCCTCCATGTCGGCCTCCGCCACGAGACCACGCTTGAGGGCGGTGGCCAGGATCCCGAGCCCGAGCGGCTTCGTGAGCACGAGCGCGTCGCCGGGGCGGGCGCCGCGGTTGCGCACGATCATCTCCGACTCGACGAACCCGGTCACCGCCACCCCGTACTTGGGCACGTCGTCCTGGACGGAATGGCCGCCGAGCAGGCGCACGCCGGCCTCGTCGAGCTTGGCGCGCCCGCCGGCGAGGATCTCGCGCAGCACGTCGGGCGAGAGCTCGCACGGGAAGGCGACGAGGTTGAGCGCAGTGAGCGGCCGCCCGCCCATCGCGTAGATGTCGGACAGCGCGTTGGCGGCCGCGATCTCGCCGAAGCGCCGCGGGTCGTCGACGACCGGCGTGAAGAAGTCGACCGATTGGAGCAGGAGCCCGCCCCCGAACGCGAAGTAGCCCGCGTCGTCGTGGCTCTCGATCCCGCTGGCGAAGCCGTCGGCATCGGCCGGGGCGAAGCCGGCGAGGACCTGCTCGAGGTAGGCGGGCGTGAACTTCGAGGCGCAGCCCGCCCTCGGCGAGAACTGCGTCAGGCGAACCTCCGCGGCCTGCGTCATCCGCGACCGAGGATACCCGTCGGGGAGGGGAGCAGGGCTAGCCTGCGCCGGTGCTCGACCGGCTCCGCCACCCGCGGCCAGCGGTCCTCCTCGAAGCCTCGCTGCTCGCCCTCGTCCTCGCCGCGGGACTCGTGCTCCGGCTCCGGCACAACGACTACGGGCTGCCGTACTCGTACGTCGCCGACGAGAACACGCACTTCACGGTCCACGCGGCGCGCATGTTCGACGAGGGCCCGAACCCGGGCTACTTCCGCAACCCGTCGGCCTTCACCTATTTACTCCACGGCCTGCTGCGCCTCGGCGCGCTCGGGCCTCTGTCGGGGGTCGCCGACGCGCCCGACCCGTATCGCGCGTTCCTCCTCGACCCGACGCCCTTCTTCGTCACCGGCCGAACCCTCGCCGCGCTCCTGTGCGCCGTCGCCGTGGTCGCCGTGTACGCCGTCGGCCGGCGGCTGTGGGGCACTCGCGAGGGCCTTGTGGCCGCCGCGGCGCTTGCCTTCGCCTTCCTGCCGGTCGCCTACTCGCGCATGGCGCTCACGGACACCGGCGCTCTGATCGGCGTGCCGATCGCCCTCCTCGGGGCGGTGCGCGCGCTCGAGGGCGGACGCCTGCGGGCGTTCGCGCTGTCCGGCGCGGGCGCCGGAGTCGCGATCGGATTCAAGTACACGAGCGGCTCCGTGCTCCTCGCGCTCCTCGTCGCCGCGATCGTCGCGCTCAGGCGACGCCCCGCCCGCTGGCGGAGAACCCTGGTCGGGCTCGCTGTCGGCGCGGTCGTCGCGGCGCTCGTCTTCACCCTGACGACGCCCTTCTTCTTCGCCGACCTCGGCGCGTCGCTCGACAACCTCGCAAACCAGGCCGAGATCATCGCCGGTCAGCAGAAGGTCGGGCAGGGCGCGGGGTCGGGCTTCGCGTACTACCTCGACACGCTCGGCTGGGGCTTCGGGATCGCCGCGGGCGTCGCCGCGCTGGCCGGAGCAGTGGTCCTGCTGCGGCGAGACCCCGCCCGGGCGGCGGTGGTGCTCGTCTTCCCCGTGTTCCTCCTCGTGTACCTGAGCAGCCAGGCTCGCTTCTTCGCGCGCTACCTGCTGCCGATCTACCCGGTGCTGGCGCTCCTGTGCGGCGTGGCGCTCGTGGCCGCCGTAGACCTGCTCCGGGTCGGCACCCGCGCGCGCGTGGCCGCGCTCGTCCTCCTGACCTTGCTCGTCGTCGCCCAGCCGCTCGCCGCCGACGTCCGCACGATGCGCCTGCTCGGACGGGAGCACACGCTCTCGGCCGCGCGCCAGCACCTCGCCCGGAGCTACCCGCGCGGCACGCGCGTCGAGCTCCCCCAGGGCGCGACGAGGACCGACCGCATCGTGCCCCAGAGCTGGTACCTCGATACGCACGGCGACCGCCGCGTGCGGCGCTTCCCCGAGGATCCGCAGTTGACCGCGAACCGCCTCAAGCCGGGCCATGTGGACCGCTTCCGCCGCACGGGGTTCTGCCTCGTGATGACCACGAGCCTCGATGAGGGCCGCGCGCGCGCCTCCGGCCGGCCGGAGGCGCGGGCGTACTACGACCGCCTGGCTCGCGAGTCGCGCGTCGTGTTCGTCGCCGACCCGTTCGAGCCGGGCGCCGCGCGCCCGCCGTTCCACTACGACCGCTCGTACCTGTACGCCTCGCCGGCGTACGAGCGCCCCGGACCGCTCGTGCGTATGCGGCGGCTCGACCGGTGCGCCTAGCCAGCGTCGCGTGCGAACGCGCAACTGACGCCAGGATCCCGAAGGCGGCGCCGCGTACGGTCGGCCAGAGCGGGCGGCCGAGCAGTCGACCGCGGAGTTCGCGACCTCAAGCCCATCCGCACGGCATCCGATCCCGGGAGACGGATGCC
>DATHAN010000088.1:0-2831 GCA_035296645.1 Thermoleophilaceae bacterium | reverse complement strand
ACCGAGCTCCTCGACGAGGCGGGCGTACAGGCCCGGCTCTATCCCGCCGGGGAGGCTTCCCGAGAAGATGCAGATCGCCGCCCCCTTGGCCAGGTACAGGAGCTTGTCGACGAACAGCTCGAGCTCGCCCTCGGAGACCGTTGGGCCGCGCTCGTTGATCTCGGTCTGCACGCCCGAGGTCGGGTCGACGACCGCGGTCGAGGTGCGGGACTCCTCGCGAATCCGCACGAAGTCGTTGAGCACCGCCTCGCCGGTGAGCTGCTCGATGATGCGCGTGCCGGTCGGCCCGCCCGCGACGCCGGTGGCGATCACCGGCTGGCCGAGCGCCTTCAGCGCGCGCGCGACGTTCACGCCCTTGCCGCCCGCCATCGAGGCCTGCTCGACCGCGCGGTGACGACGCCCGAGCGCGAAGTTGGGGACGGCCAGCGTCTTGTCGATGGCCGCGTTGAGCGTGACGGTGATGATCATGGGGCGTTCGTCGTCGTGCGCCGCCCTCGGCGCCGGCGCCGGAGCAGGACGACCGTCGAAACCATGGCGAGAAGGACGAGCGCCGTCAACCCCGCCCCGAGCACCGCCGGACGGGTGAGCCAGGAGAGCGGCTTCGGACCGGGCACGGCGGCCGCGGTGACGAGCGGCGCGCTGGCGAGCACGTGCGCGCCGTCGCGCAGCTCGACGGCGCCCACCCGCCGACCCGCGGGTAGCGGGCCCTCGATCGCCCGCGGGGCGCGTACGACGAGGGCGGGCGGTCGGCCCTCGCGCACGGTCGCGACCAGCCCGGACGGCGCGCCGAGCGCCACCCTCGCTCCGCCGCGCCCGGAGATCGGGCGGGAGGCGACCTCGGCCCCGGCCCGGACCACGCGCCGGCGCTTGAAGCGGTCGAGGCCCCAGCGCAGGATCGCGAGCGAGTCGGCGTTGCGGGCGGCCTCGGTCGGCGATCCGAGCACCACGCTGACGACGTCGGCCCCGTGCGCCCGCCCCGAGCCGACCAGCACGTACCCGGCACCGAGCGTGTGCCCGGTCTTGACGCCGGTGACGAAGCGGTACGCGCCGACGAGCGTGTTGCGGTTGCGCACGGTGCGACTCCGGGCCCCGCTGCGCAGGCGCGCGCGCGGCCAGGCGACCGTGCGAGCGAAGACCGGCACGCGCAGCAGCCGGGTCGCCAGCTTCGCCAGGTCGCGCGCGGACGAGCGGTTTCGAGGCGAGTCGAGGCCGATCGGGTTCGTGTAGCTCGTCGAGCGCAGCCCGAGCTCGCGAGCTCGGCGGTTCATGTCGCGGACGAAGGCCGCCCGCGAGCCCGAGAGGTTCCTAGCGACCGTGACCGCCGCGTCGTTGGCGCTCTCGAGCAGGAGCGCACTCAACAGGTCGCGCACGCGCATCCGCTCGCCCGCCCGCAGGCCGATCTGCGACTCGATCGGCGCGGCGTCGTAGCGCGCCGCGGTGAGCACGTCGCTCGGCCGCGTGCGCTCGAGCAGCAGGAGCGCGGTCATGAGCTTGGTCGCGCTCGCGATCGGTCGGGGCCGATCGGCCCGCCGCTCGAATAGCGGCTCGCCCGAGCGGGCGTCGATGACGATCGCGGCCCGCGCCTCGGGGTCGGGCCGCGGCACGCGTCCCGCGGAGGGCGAGGCGGTGGCGCCGAGGACCGCGGCCGCCAGCGCGACGGCGAGCGCGACGACCTGCGTGCGGACGCGCCGCGGCGAGGAAGCTGCGGCGGGGATCACTCGCGCAGCTTGATCTTCTGCCCGGCGGTGAGCGTCTGTGGGTCGAGCTCCGAGTTCAGCTCCTCGATGCGCTCGATCGTCGTGTCGTTGCGGCTCGCGATCGAGCCCAGGGTGTCGCCTGCCTTGACCCTGTATGTGGCGCGTCCGCGCAAGCGGCCGCGGCGCTCGCCGCGGCTCGAGCGCTCGGAGGAGCGGTCACCGGACTCGCTCGAGCTCTCCACCGAGCCTCCCCCGACGAGCGCCCCCGAGCTGAGTACGACGATCAGGAAGAGAATGGCGAAGATGCCGACCGCCACCGGGGCCAGCAGGCGCAGGTTGGCTTCCCGGCCGTCCTCCATGGCGACGGTGATGCTACTCGGGCGAGCGGCGAGCCCGGCTCCTCCGCGGGCGGCGCGCGACCGGGCATCGCGTAACTCGAGGTCATCCCGAGGCGACCCGCCACGTCGCCGCTCGCAGCGCTGCGGCGGCGCTGCAGGCGGCGGAGGCGGGGTCGTCACCCGCCTCACGCCAGGCGTCGACGATCGAGCGCGATGCGGTGACGAGCCCGGCGGCCGGATGGGGGTCGAACGCGGGACGTAGCGCCTCGACGGCCCCACCCTGGGCGCCGACGCCCGGCAGCAGGAAGACCGCCCGCGGCATGAGCTCGCGTAGGCGAGCGAGGAGGTCGGGCCGGGTGGCGCCCGTCACCGCACCGACGCCCGCGAGCCCGCGCTCACCGATCGAGCCTCTGCCGAGCTCGTCGACGAGCCCGGCGAGCAGCTCGTGGAGCGGCCGGTCGGGGGCCGGGCGGTCCTGGATCCGCCCGGCTCCGGGGTTCGAGGTCCGCACGAGGCAAAAGACACCCGCCCCCGCGTCCGTCGCCGCCTCGACGAGCGGCTCGAGCGCGTCGGCACCGAGCAGCGGGTTGGCGGTGAACGCGTCGGCGCCGAGCCCCGGCACGTGGCCGAACGGCGTGGCGGTCGCGCCGACGAGCGCCTGGCCGTACGCGCGCGCGGTCGCGGGCACGTCGCCGCGCTTGCCGTCCGCGATGACGAGCAGGCCGTGCTTGCGCGCGGCGTGTGCGGCCGCCTCGAGCGCGCGCCACCCCGGCACTCCGAGTCGCTCGAAGCAGGC
>DATHAN010000087.1:0-9599 GCA_035296645.1 Thermoleophilaceae bacterium | reverse complement strand
CCCATGCGGTCGGCGATGTCGGCCTCGTAGCGCGCGCCGTACAGCATCGGTCGCGGGTTGTCCGACATCCCGCCGTCGACCGCCACGTACGTCCGCAGCCCGGGGATGTCCTTCACCGTCCCGACCGTGTAGACAGTCACGCCCGCGTTCCCGACGAGCGAGCGCCCCGGCTCGCACAGGACGGTCACCCCGTCGGGCGCCCCCTCGAGCAGGGTCTCGACGTACTGGTCGATCGATGGCGGCTGCTGGTCCGAGGTGTACGCGATCGCCAGGCCCCCGCCCAGGTTGAGCAGCGGGAAGTCGCCCATCGCCGACAGCGTCTCGGCGAGCTTGGCGTACGGCTCCATGTCGAAGATCTGCGAGCCGATGTGCGCGTGCAGGCCGCGCAGCTCGAGCCGACCCGAGCGCTCGATTGCGCGCGGCAGCTCATCGAGGCCGAAGCCGAACTTCGAGTCCTCCTGCCCGGTCGAGATGTAGGCGTGGGTCGCGGGCTGGATCCCCGGGGTGACGCGCAGGAGGATCGGCTGGCCCGGAGCCATGCGCTCGAGGCGGTCGAGCTCGTCGAACGAGTCGACGACGATGTGCCCGACGCCCTGCTCGATCGCGTCGCGGAGCTCGTCCTCGGACTTGTTGTTGCCGTGCATGTAGATCCGCTCGGGCGCGAAGCCGCCGCGCAGGGCCATGAAGAGCTCGCCGCCCGAGGCGACGTCGCACCCGAGTCCCTCGGCGGCGAGGATCCGGTTCACCGCGGGATGCGGGAACGCCTTGCTCGCGTACACCACCTCGAAGTGCTCGGTCCGGGCCGAGAAGGCATCGAGGTAGACGCGCGCCCGCGAGCGGATGTGCTCCTCGGCGTACACGTAAGCGGGGGTCCCGAACTCGCGCGCCAGCTCGACCACGTCGCACCCGCCGATCTCGAGCCGGCCGGCGTCGGTGAGACGCGACCCGAGCGGGTAGACGTGCGAGGGCGCAGCTGGCGCCTCGATCGCGAGCGGGGGCGCGTCCGAGCCCGAGCCCTCGCGCGCGCGAGCGGGCGCCTCCGCGGGCGCGACGGCGGCGTCGGGGGGCGAGCCGCCCTCCGCGGGCGCCGCAGGCGGCTGGGAGGTCAGCTCGCGTGCCATGATCGGCTGGATTATGGAGGTAAAGGTCCAGCCGGTCCCCGAGCCGCCGCAGCTCGGGACGCGGGATGGCTTGGCCTATGCGCTCTTCCTGCCCAGGGAGGCGCCGCGCGCCGGCGTGTTGATCCTCCACGGCGCCGACTCCGCCAAGGAGAGCCACTTCGAGTTCGCGCGCGCGGCGCGGGCCCACGGCATGGCGGCGCTCGCCTACGACGCCCGCGGTCACGGGCGCTCGTCCGGCGAGTTCGGCCCGGCTGCGTTCGGCGACGCGCTCTCGATGCTCGATCTGCTGCGCGAGCACGCGCCGGCGGTGGCGGTGCGCGGCTCGAGCATGGGCGGGTTCATGGCGCTCCACATCGCCGCGCTCGAGCCGGGCATCGCCGCGGTCGTCGCCATCTGCCCCGCGCCCGAGGACCTGCTCCTGCGCCTCGTCCGTTCAGACGACGACGACCTCGAGCGGCGCATCGACCGCGGCGCGCTCGAGCCGTGGCTCGCGTCGCTCAGCGTCTACGAGGCCGTCCGTCGGATCTCGCCGAAGACCGACCTCCTACTCATGCACGCCCAGGGGGACGCGCAGGTGGCGTGGACGGTCTCGGAGGAGCTCCACGCGCGCGCGAGCTCGGAGCGCAAGCGGCTGCTGATCCTTCCCGGGGGCCATCACCGCTCGGTGCAGCACGACGCCGAGCTGCACGGCGAGTCGCTGCGCTTCGTCGAGCGGGCGGTCGCGCGGCGGGCGGGTTAGCTCGGCTCGGCGGTCGCCTCAGGCCGGCGCCGGCCGCGCCGCCCGCACCCGCCAGGCGATGAACGCCGACCCGCCGAGCAGCATCCCGACGCTGATCAGCTGCGGCAGGGTCAGCCCGGCGACGACCGCGTCGTTGCGGCGGATGATCTCGACCAGGAGGCGCTCGGCGCCGGCGAGCACCAGGTAGAGGCCGAAGATCACGCCGGGGGCGAAGCGCCCGCGCAGCCGCCACAGGACCATGGTCACGAGCCCCATGGCGAGCAGCTCGTAGATCGGCGCCGGGTGCACCTCGACGTCGGTCGGCACGGTGCCGTCCGGATACGACATCGCCCATGGGAGGTCGCTCGGGACTCCGTAGTCGCCGTCGCCCGAGAGCTGGCAGCCGATCCGCCCGAGCGCGTAGCCGAGGGCGATCGCGGGCGCCGCGAGATCGACGAGCTCGTAGCCGAGGTAGCCACGCCGCCAGGCCCATGCGCAGACGGCGACCGCGCCCCCGAGCAGGCCGCCGAAGAACACGAGCCCGGGCCCGAAGATCGCGTCAAGTACCCCGGCGGCCGACGCCTGCTCCGGGTTCTGGATCATCCAGTCGACCTTCGCGCCGGCGATCCCGCCGACCGCAGAGGCGAAGACCGCCTCGTACGCCCAGTCGACGGGCCGGCCGAGCTCCCGCAGGCGCTTGGCGGCGATCAGGCCGCACGAGACGAGCGCGAGCGCCAGGCACAGACCAAAGGTCTGGATCGTGACCGGCCCGAGGTCGATCTCCGGAAACACGGGTGCGAGCCTACTTGGCGCCGGCGGACCCTCGCCGCCGTCTAGAATCCAGGCATGGCACAGCCCCGCTCAGCCTTCGGTCGCGACACGGGTCTCAGGGCCCGCATGCTCCTCACGCTGCTCCTCCTCGGCGCGGTCTACGTCGCCTTCGTGGTGATCCTGCTGGCGGCGGGCGCGGGCGCGACCGTGATGCTCGTGGTCGTGGGCGTGCTGGTGTTCGCCCAGCTCTTCCTGTCCGACAAGATCGCGCTGCGGGCCATGGGGGCGCGCGAGGTGTCGCCCGACCAGGCGCCGGGCCTGCACGCGATGATCGAGCGCCTGTGCATCCAGGCCGACCTGCCGAAGCCCAAGGTCGCCGTCGCCGACACCCCGGTTCCGAACGCGTTCGCGCTCGGGCGCTCGCAGAAGAAGGCCACCGTGTGCGCGACGACCGGGATCATGAACACGCTCTCCCCGGCCGAGCTCGAGGGCGTCATGGCCCACGAGCTCGCGCACGTCAAGAACCGCGACGTGCTGATCATGACGATCGCGAGCTTCTTCGCCTCGGTCGCCGCCATAATCACGCAGTTCGGGTTCTTCTTCGGCGGCGGCATGGGCGACGACGACGAAGGCGGGGCGGGGTTCCTCGTGGTGCTGCTCGTCTCGTTCGCCGTCTACATCCTCTCCTTCTTCCTCATGCTCGCGCTGTCGCGCTACCGCGAGTTCTCGGCCGACCGCGGCGCCGCGCTCGTCACCGGCCGCCCGAGCGCGCTCTCCTCCGCCCTGCTCAAGATCTCCGGGCGCATGGAGCAGGTGCCGCAGCAGGACCTGCGCGCGGCGGGCGAGATGAACGCGTTCTTCATCGTCCCGACGAGCGTCAAGGGCGCGCTCCAGACGGTGTTCTCGACGCACCCGCCGATGGAGAAGCGCATCGAGCGGCTCGAGGGCCTCGAGCGCCAGCTCCAGGCCGGCGTCGCCGCCTGAGCGGCGGATGGGCCTCCTCGACGCCCTGTTCGGGGGCGGGAGCAAGCTCAAGGCCCCCGCGCCGGACCGCCTGTTCGCCATGACGACGGCGCACGTCACGCTCGAGACCGAGCTCGACCTCCACAGCCGCGGGGTGGCCGGGATCGTCTTCCAGCCGCTGTCGACCGCCGACTTCACCGCGCTCGTGCGCGAGGCGGAGGAGCTGCTCGCGAGCGCGGCCGAGGACACCGGCTCCCGGGTCGAGTCGGCCGACGACTCCCACGGCTACCGCTGGATCAAGGTCCGCGACTCCGACTTCGAGGACCTCGTCGTGTCGCTCAACCTGATCTCGAGCCAGCTCCAGTCGGGCGGCTACGGCGACCGGCTGCTGGCGTGCGTGTTCCCGTTCACCCAGGGCACCGGCGGCCGCAGCGTGCACTTCATCTACAACTTCAAGCGCGGCTCCTTCTATCCGTTCGTTCCCGCCGGGGGTCCCCACGCGCGCGACAACGAGGAGGAGCTCCGCCTCAAGGCCCAGGTCGGCGGTGAGCTGCCGATCGAGCCGGATCTGACCCGCTGGTTCCCGCTCTGGGACGTCCCCCTGTGAGCGTTGCGTGCCATCGCTCCGTCAGGCGGTGCGCGCGTTGACTTCTCCTCCCGACCGGTCTAGGGTCCCGACCCGATGAGGTCGGCGGGAAGGGGACTCGGGCTGGTCGCGCGCGTGATCGGGGCGATAGCGGTGATCGTCTTCTTCGTCCTGGCGATCGGCATCCTCCTGCTCCTGCTCGGCGCGAACGAGGGCAACGCGGTGGTGCAGGCGGTCACGGACGCCGCGCGCTGGCTCGCCGGACCGTTCAACGGGCTCTTCACGCTCGGCGACGGGACGACGAGCACGGCGCTCAACTGGGGCATCGCCGCGCTCGTGTACCTGATCGTGGGCGCGCTGATCGCCGGGCTGCTGCGCCGGATGGGCGCAGCCGGGCGCACGCGGCGAGGCAGGCGCGCGCGCGCTTGAGTCGGCCGCCGATCGCGCCACCGGGCGCGAGGCCGCTCAGTCCGGGATCACGCCCTCGCCCGTGAACTCCCCCACCGCCTCGGCGAACGAGATGTCGCGCGGGGGCAGGATCACGTCGGAGTGCACGAGCTCGTCGTCGGGCAGGCGCTCGCCGTCGCGCTCGACGAGCTCGATCATGTGAAGCCACAGCTCGCGGAAGCCCGCCTCGTCGCCCGCCTCGGCCGCCGCGACCGCGCGGTTGTCGAGCTCGTTCAGCCGCTCGGCGTCGGCGTCCGGGAGGCGAAACTGGTCCTCGCCGGAGATGCGGACGATCACCGGCCGCCCTCCCCGGGCCGACCGGGCTCGAGCGCAGGCGCGTCGGCGTCCGCGTCCTTCCCGCCCGGATCGAGCGAGGGTGAGTCGCCGCCGCCCGCACCGGTCCCGAGCTCGGCCTTCATGCGCTCGAGCTCCGAGTCGACCTGGGAGCCCGCGGTCAGCTCGTGGAGCTGGCGATCGATGTCGTCCTGGCCGGGCCCGATCTGGGTGACGTCGTCGAAGGTGCCCGCCGCCTCGAGCTCCTCGACCGCCGACGCGCGCGCCCGCATGGCCTCGGTCTTCTCCTCGGCCCGCTGGATCGCCAGGCCGAGGTCCGCCATCTGCTCGCCGACCCCGGTCGCCGCCTCGCTGATCCGCACCTGGGCGTCGGCCGCCGAGTACTGGGCCTTGATGACCTCCTTCTTCGTGCGGAAGGCGTCGATCTTCTGGCGCAGCTTCTGCTCGTTCTCGGTGAGCTGCGCCTGCTGGCGCTCGAGCTCCTGAACCTGCTGGTCGAGCGACTGGAGCTCGGTCTGGACCGCGGTCTTGCGCTCGAGGGCGGTGCGAGCGAGGTCCTCGCGCCCCTGCGAGAGGGCCTGGCGGGCCTGGGTGTCGAGCTTCACCACCTGCTGCTCGAGCTTCTGCGACTGCATCTGGATGCGTTTCTTCGACGTCGTGACGTCGGCGATTCCCTTCTTCACGTTCTGGAGCAGCTCGACCTGCTGCTGGTAGCCGTACTCGAGCGTCTCCGCCGGGTCCTCCGCCCGGTCGAGCATCCTCGAGATCTTGGCCTTGATAACCGTCGAGAAGCGACCTCCGAGGCCTGCCATGCGTTCCTCCTGCGGGGCGGGTGCCGTTCGCTGTGCTCGTAGACTACCCCGCCGCCATGGCGCTCACCGCACGCCCGCCCTCGGTCTCGGTGTCGGTGCTCACCCGATGGATGGGGGTGGCCGACGCGAACACCGCGGGGAGCGTGCACGGCGGGCGGATCATGTACCTGTGCGACGAGGTCGCGGGGATCGCCGCGATCCGCCACTCCGGCCGCCGCGTCGTGACCGCCGGCGTCGACCGTATGAACTTCCTCCACCCTGTGCTCGTCGGCGACCTCGTGACGGTGCGCGCCACCGTGAACACGGCGTGGCGCACCTCGATGGAGGTCGGGGTCCGCGTCGAGCGCGAGCACGTGCGCAGCGGCGAGGTCGAGCACACCTCGACGGCCTACCTGACGATGGTCGCGCTCGACGACGAGCGCCGGCCGGTCGAGGTGCCGCCGGTCGCCCCGGAGAGCGACGACGAGCGGCGCCGACAGGACGAGGCCGAGCTGCGACGGCGCAACCGCCTGGCGGAGCGCGCGGAGATCGTACGCGGGCGGGGGTGAGCGGCGGCGGCGGGCGGCGGCCGCGCGAATCGACGGGCCCGCAGTAAGCGCTACAACGTGCTACATGAGCGAGCCGAAGACCGTCGGGGTGCGCGAGCTGAGGCAGAACCTCAGCGTCTACCTGCGCGACGTCGAGGCCGGGTCCTCCTACGAGGTGACCGCCCGCGGGCGCCGCGTCGCCCTGCTCTCCCCCCTGCGGGAGCACGCCTCGACCTGGGGCCGTCTTCTTGCCGAGGGCAAGATCACCCCGGCGCGAGGGTCGACGTCGGCGCTTCCACCTCCGGTCCGCGCCGAGGGGGCCAGACCGACGTCGGAGCTCCTCGAGGAGAACAGAGAGGATCGAGCCTGACCGCGAGCGGTCGGCTCTACGCCGACGCGTCGGCCCTGGCCAAGCTGGTGCTCGCGGCGCCCGAGAGCGCCTCGCTGACGGCGATGGTGAAGGGCGTGAGCTTGACCTCCTCGGTGGTGGCGTCGGTCGAGCTGCGTCTCCTCGTTCGGAGATCGAGGGTCGCCGGCGCGCCGGCCACTGCGGAAGGTGCTCGCCGCCGTGGACGCGATCGAGTTGACGGACGAGCTGACGCGGACCGCGGGACGCTTCGAGGAGCTCCGCGCGCTCGACGCCATCCATCTCGCCTCCGCCGTCTCCCTCGCGTCGGACATCGACGGCTTCGTCACATACGACCCGCGGCTCGCGCGCGTCGCCGCCAGGGCCGGGCTGTCGGTGCTCGCTCCCGCCTGAGTCCGATTGGTCGCCGCCGGGGCACTCCGTGAGCTCTCGCCGCTTCCCTATCCGACGAGTCGGGGCCCGGCTAGCGGTTCGCGACGAGCGTGGCGCTCGGCTGGTCTGCGGCGCTCGCCTCCGCCGCGGCGTCGTCGTCCGACGCTCGCCAGAAGAAGAAGGCGAGCGCGGCGAGCATCACGAGCAGGTCGGTCACCATCATCAGCGCTCCGCCGATCTGCTGGTCGGCGAGCGGGGTAAGCCCGTAGGCGCGCGCGGCGTCCCCGTAGAAGTCGCCGTAGGCGGGCGCGCGCATCGCGAGGAACGCCATCCCGAGCATCATCCCGCCGAGGCGCGCCGCGAGCACGTGGCCGGCCTTCCATAGCTCGCCGCCCACCCGCGCGCGCTGGGGCTCGAGCGGCGCCCACCACACGAGCGCGCTCGTGGCCATGAACGACGCGTGCTGGAGGGCGTGGACGACGTCGTTGCGCAACCCGGCCTCGAACAGGACCCCCAGGTGCCAGAGGTAAAGCGTCGCGATGTACACGGGCACGGCGACGAGCGGCCGGCTCAGGGTGGTGAGCGCGCGCCGCAGCCCGCGCCGGCGCGCGAGCGTGACGAGCAGCGGGCGCGGGAGGAAGAAGAGCAGGACGGGCGTGCGGAGGCCGATCAGCATGAGCGGCGCCGCGAGGTCGGCGATCAGCACGTGCTGGGCCATGTGCGCGCTCAGCAGGCGGCTCGCGAGCGCGTCGAGCGGACCGACGAGCGCCACCGTCAGCAGGAGCAGCCCGAGGTACCAGGCGATCTGCTGGGCGACCGGGACGGGCCGCCCGCGCCGCCGAAGCACGACCGTCGCACGCGCGTAGAGCGCGAGCGCGACGAGCAGGAGGACGATCGGCCCCGGGTCGAGGGAGAGGCTCACGCCCTCATTGTGACCGCCACCCCGAGCGCCCCGTTCGGCAAGCCGGGCGTCGGCGACGCCGCCCCGCACGCGCCGCGCGGCCGGCGCCCGAGGACGCCTACGCCGCGCCGACCGCCTGCGCCGCGTCGCCCACGGCGTCGCGCGAGGAGCCGGTCGTCTCGCCCGTGGCCGTGCCGGGGGCCTGCTCGAGGACCTCGGCCGCCTCCTTGAGCCGGTCGGCGTACTCCTGGCGCTGCATGCGCGAGATGACGAGCCGCTGGACCTGGGCCGTGCCCTCGAAGATCTGGTAGATCTTGGCGTCGCGCATCCACTTCTCAAGCGGGCAGTCGGTGGTCTGCGCGTACGGCCCGACGAGGTCCATCAGCGTGGGCACCGCCCACATCGCCACGTCACCGGCCTTGAGCTTCGACATCGAGCCCTGGCCGCCCGTCATCGGCACGCCGTTGCGGCCCATCCACGAGGCCCGCCACACGAGCAGGCGGGCGGACTCGATCTCCGTGGCGACGTCGGCGAGGACCTGCTGGACGCGCTGCTGCTCGAGCAGCGGCCCGCTCTCGTCGGACTGCGTCTCGAGGTAGCCGAGCGTCCACTCGTAGGCGGCCTGCGCGATCCCGAGCGCCGAGGCGCCGACGACCGGACGCGTGATCTCGAACGTGGCGAGCGCGCCCGACTGGCGGCCGGTCGACTGGCCAGAGCGCGCCCGCTCCAGCTTCTTCTCGAGCTTGTACATCCCTCCCAGCAAGTGGTCGACGGGAACGCGGCAGTCGTCGAGCACTACCTCGGCGGTCTGCGACGCGCGGATTCCGAGCTTGTCCTCCTTCTTGCCCTGCGACAGGCCCGGGGTGCCCTTCGGGACGACGAACGACGCCTGGCCGCGGTGGCCGAGGTTGGGGTCGACCGTGGCGACGACCACGTTGACGTCGGCGATGCCGCCGTTCGAAATGAAGACCTTCGTCCCGTCGAGGACCCACTCGTCGCCGTCGAGCTTGGCGGTCGTGCGCAGCGACTTCACGTCGGAGCCCGCGCCGGCCTCGGTCACGGCGTAGGCGCCGAGCTTGATCTCGTCGCCCGTGCCGAAGCACTCGGGGATCCAGCGGGCGATCTGCTCCGGCGTGCCCGACGAGGCGATCCCCGCGGCGGCGAGCGAGGAGGCCTGGATGGCGAGCGCGAT
The DNA here is from genome assembly GCA_035296645.1 of Thermoleophilaceae bacterium. GTDB lineage: Bacteria > Actinomycetota > Thermoleophilia > Solirubrobacterales > Thermoleophilaceae > JACCUC01. The sequence goes on along the minus strand of DATHAN010000087.1, from coordinate 528 downwards.
CCCCGCGCAGCCCCAGTGGAGCTCCTCGGCGTAGATCACGCTGTACATGCCGTCGGGGTCCGTACCGAGCCGCTGGATCGTGTCGAGGCCGTGCAGGTCCCAATCGCGCGCCGCGCGGATGCACTCCCACGGCACCGACTGCTCGCGGTCGTGCTTCGCGGCCACCGGCCGGATGACCTCGCGGGCAAAGCGCCGGCAGAGGTCGCGGAACTCGATCTGCTCGTTGCTGAGGCGGAATTCCATGTCGCGGGCCTCCTGGTGCTCGAGGGGCGAATCTTCGCGGAGCGGCTCTGGCTCGCCGTATTCGGATTGACTGACCAGTCAATCTAAGGGGAGGATATCGCGCCGGACCGCCCCCGCGCCGGGCGAGCCGCGCGCCCCGGTATTGTGCGCGCGTGCTTCGCAGGCGGTCAGCCCTCGCGCTCGTCGTGCTCGCCCTCGCGCCCGCCGGGTGCTCGCTCGGCGAGGGCGCGGGCGGCCCTTCGTTCAACTCCAACGGGACCGACTCGAGCTCGCTCGAGGGTCTCG
>DATHAN010000086.1:0-3269 GCA_035296645.1 Thermoleophilaceae bacterium | reverse complement strand
CCGGAGCTCGAGCGCGAGCGCCCCGAGCTCTCGCTCGCGCTCGTCCGTGACCGCGGGCGCGTGTCCGCTCGCGAGCGCGGAGTCGAGGATGGCAAGCGTCGCGTCGGCGCGCTCGCGCTCACGGCGGCGTTCAGAGCTCTTCACGGCAGGCCTCCCTCAGCTTCTCGATCGCCCGATGGAGCCGCGTGCCCGCGGCCGAGCCCGAGATGTCCAGCACGTGGGCGATCTCCGCGTTCCCGAGTCCCGCGGCGAACTTGAGCGCGACGATCTCGCGCTCGCGGGGCTCGAGCACGGCGAGCCCCGCGCGGACCGCCAGCCGGCGCTCCTCGTCTTCGGCCGCGTGCTCGGGGTCGCGCACCACGGGTCCTCGAGCTCGGTCTCGAGCGTCGCCCGGCGCCGGCGCCGGCGCAGCTCGTCGAGCGCGGCGTTGCGAGCGATGCCGAACAGCCACGCCTCGAGGCTCCCGCGCCGCGCGCGGAAGCTGCCGCGGCGGCGATAGGCGCGCTCGAACACCTCGGCCGTGACCTCCTCCGCGGCGCTCGGGTCGCGCAGGAGCGACGCGATGTAGGCGAAGACCCGGCGGGAGGTCCGCCGGTACAGGTCCTCGAAGCTGTCTATCGAGTCGCCGTGCGCGGCCACGGTCGGCAGCCTGTCGGCTATCGCGTCACCCATACGCCCTCACTACGAGCGAAGCCTTGGTTCGTCACGCGGCGACGAGCGATCGTACGGCCGCCGACGCGCCTCAGGCGCTGAGGGTGAGCTTGCGCGGCCCCTGCCGGAACCCCGCCTCCACGAGCGCGCCCTCGACCGGCGACCCGACCACCGGCTCGCCGTCGAAGCGCTCGAGCGCGAGCCGCCGCAGGCGCCCGCGACGGACGTGGTCGGCCAGCGCCTCGAGCGCGGCGGCGAGCCACGGAGCGGGCTCCCCGGCGCCGTCGAGCGGCGAGTCGCGGAGGGGCACGAGTCCCTTGCCCCCCTTCTCGACGTACAGGACGGGCTCGCCGTCGAGGCACACGACATGCGCGCCGGGAACCCGCGCCGGGCGCCGGCCGCCGGACGGCCGCGCCCCGTCGTCCGCCTCGGAGCGCTCGGCGTCGCGGCGCGGCCACGGCAGCGTCGCCCCGTAGGGATTGGCCGGATCGGTGGCCGCGAGCATGACCGCGCCCGCCGGCTCGTCGGAGCGCAGGCCGCGGAGCCGCTCGACCGCCGCGGGGAGCGCGAACTGCGCCCCGCCGAGGCCCTCGACGAAGTAGCCGCGACGGGCGGTCCCGAGCGTCTCGAGGTTGGACAGCTCGCCGTACAGGGAGGAGAAGCCGCCGGGGATGCCCTCCGCGAGCACGGTCTCGCGCGTGACCACGCCGTAGCGCTCGAGCAGGAGCTCGGCGAGCGCTCGCGTACGCGCGCCGTGGCCCGGGGACTCGGCGACGAGCGGCGCGACGAGCGACCACCGCCCCTGGGTCTGCGGCGCGGCCGGCCCGCGCCGGCGCGAGGCGAAGCGCCGCCGCGGCTGCGGGCGCGAGCGCGCGAGCGAGAGCCGCCCCGCGCGCAGGGGCGCGAAGGCGTCGTTCGTCGCCTCGCCGGCCCACACGAGATCCCATAGCGCCTCCTGGAGCTCGACCGGCTCGACCGGCCGGCCGTTCGCCTCGGTCACGTCGGCGAGCAGGTCGGTGAAGAAGCAGGCGCCGCGGCCGAGCCGCTCGCGCAGCGCGTCGTGGACCGGCCCCGCCGGCGGCTCGCCCTTGGCTCCCGCGGGCGGCGGGGCGATGAGGCGCGCGTCGTCGCGGAAGTAGAGCGAGACCCGTCCGCTCGTGCGCCCGAGCGCGCCCGCCCCGATCCACACGACCTCGCCGCTCGCGCACAGGGCGTCGAGCCACGCCGGCGAGTAGGCCCCGAGCCGCCTCGGCAGGACGTCGCCCTCCCACGTCTCGGACGTGAGCGCGAGGCCCTGGAGCGGCACGAGCACCTCGCGCAGGCGGTCGACCCCGGCGCCCTCGGGCGGCGCGGCGTCGATCCCCTGCCACTCGGCGAGGAAGCGCGCGAACACCCGCTGCTCCGCCGGCTCGACCTCTCGCCGCAGCGAGGCGAGCGACGCGCGCCGCAGGCGGCGCAGGACGTCGGGCTCGCACCACTCGCGCTCGGCGCCGCCGGGGCGCAGCTCGCCGCGCACGAGCTCGCCCGACCGCTCGAGCTCGCGCAGGACGGGCGCGAGGTCGATCCCGTAGCGCGCGCTCGGCGCCGCGGTCGTGAACGGCCCGTGGGTGCGTGCGTAGCGGCGCACGAGGCGTACGAGCGGCTCCTCGACCGGCTCGAGGAACGCGTCCGGCAGGCCTCCCGGGGGCACCGCGCCGAGCGCGTCGCGGTACAGGCCCGCGTCCTCCGTAGCGATCCAGCGCTCCTCGCCGCCGATTCGCATCCGCACCGCGCGCCGCTCGCTCTCGAGGCGCTCGAGCATCCCGCGCGCCGAGACGGCGGCGAGCGAGCGCTCCTGCGCCTCGGCGGTCGTGAGATCGCCGACCACGCGGAGCACGTCGTGGAGCCCGTCGGCGTTCACCGCCTGCGTGCGCTCCGAGCGCCGCCCGAGATCGGCCTCGACCTCCTCGAGCGCCGCGGGGTCGATCAGGTCGCGCAGCTCCTCCTGCCCCAGCAGCTCGCGCAGGAGGTCGCGGTCGAGCGACAGGGCCGCCGCCCGGCGCTCGGCGTTCGGCGTGTCGCCCTCGTACATGTAGGTCGCCACGTAGTCGAACAGGAGCGACGAGGCGAACGGCGAGGCGCGGGCGGTCTCGACCTCGACGAGCGACAGCTCGCGGCGCGCGAGGGCGCGAAGGATCTCGACGAGCGCCGGCAGGTCGAACACGTCGCGCAGGCACTCGCGATAGGTCTCGAGCACGACTGGGAACTGGCCGAAGCCCTTCGCCACCTCGAGCAGCGACTGGGCCTTGAGCCGCTGCTGCCACAGCGGCGTGCGCTTGCCCGGGTACGCGCGCGGCAGCAGCAGCGAGCGCGCCGCGTTCTCGCGAAAGCGCGCGCCGAACAGCGCCGAGCTCGACAGCTCGCGCACGACGAGCTCCTCGATCTCGTCTGCGTCGAGCAGCGCGACCTCGGCGCCCGGAGGGTCGTCGGCGTCGGGCAGGTGGACGATGATCCCGTCGTCCGACCAGATCGCGTCGGCCTCGAGCCCCTGCTCGTCGCGGATGCGCGCGCTCAGCGCGAGCGCCCACGCCGCGTGCACGCGCCCCCCGAACGGCGACAGCACGCACAGCCGCCAGTCG
>DATHAN010000085.1:0-2088 GCA_035296645.1 Thermoleophilaceae bacterium | reverse complement strand
CAGGACCGGAGCGGTCAGGCCGCGGCCGAGGGCGGAGGCCATCTCCTGCAACCCGCCGCGCTCGAGCCGGCGATCGCCGACGCGCGCCTCGACGAGGCCGTCGCTGAACAGCCACAGCGCCGAGCCGGGGTGCAGCGGCACTGTGGTCTGGCGGATCCCGGTGGCCACGCCGGCGCCGAGCGGCGGAGCCGAGACCGCGGTCAGGGTCTCGAAGGTTTCGCCGAGCAAGATCGGCGGCTGATGGCCCGCGCACGCCCAGGTGACCGCCCCTGTGTCGGGGTCGTGGACCGCGAGCACCGCGGTGGCGAGCGGGGCCGCGCCGTTGCTCTCGCGCACCGCTCCGGCGAGCTCGAGCGCCTCGCGCGGCTCGAGCCCCGCCTCGAGATACGCGCGCAGCGCGTGACGCAACGCGGACGTACTGCCGATGACCTCGCGGCCGTGGCCGGCGACGTCGCCAAGCACCACGCCGGCGCGTCCGCCCGCGAGCGTGAAGACGTCGTAGAAGTCGCCGCCCGCGCCGGGTCCTTCCAACGGTCGGTAGGCGACCGAGGCGCGCAGTCCGCCAACCCGGTCGGGGACGGGCGGGAGCAGGGCAGACTGGAGCAAGCCGATGTCGTCGAGCTAGCGCGCGGCGGCGCCGGGCCGCGGCGCCGGCGCGGCGCGCGGCGAGCAGCCCGCCGGCGAGCGCGACCGCCGCGAGCGCTCCGAGCGCGGCGATGAGCCACTGGAGGCTCTCGGGGACCGCGTCGGCAACAGGCGAGAGCGGCCCGTCGGCTAGGGGGTCGAAGAGCGGGGAGGGCGAGTGGGCGGCGCCGTCGCCGCGGCCGCGGCGCCCGCGGTCGTCGCGGTCCGCCCGACCGCGGTCCGTGCTACCGCGATCTGCGCCACCGCGCTCCGCGCCACCGCGGCGCCCGGAGCTGCCTACGGGGGTGCCTGATCCGGCGGCGTCGCCGGTAGGTGCGACGCGCGTGCCCGGCAGGGAACGAAGCGGCGGCGCGGCGAAGACGAGTCCGTCCGGCGCGCCGGAGCGCAGCGGCACCGTCGGGTTGAACAGCAGCCCGGCGCCACCGCCTCCGAGACCGCTAGCGCCGGACGGGTCGCCGTTGCCCGCCGACTGTTGGCCGCTCGGTGCGCCCCCGCCCGGGGGCGGCGAGCCGTCGGTCGCGCGCGGGCCCGAGCCGGTAGGTACCCGCCCGCGGCGGCCCCGCCCGGTGTTTCTGGCCTGGGGCCCACGGCTCCTTCGGCTCGACGTGGCGGCCGGCCTGCGCCGGGCGGGTGCTGACGCGCGCCGACGGGCGCGCCGGCCGATGGCGGCCCTACGACCTGCCGCGCGCCCCGACGACCGGCGGGCGCGGCTACGGGCCGGCCTCGCGCGGCGCACATGCCGCGAGCGCCTCGCCGGCCGGGGCCGGAACACGCGGTACCGGCGGCCACCGCCTTGACGACTGCCGCGCGTTCGAGGCCACGCGCGGTAGCGAGAGCGTCCGAGCGCGGAGATCCGCCTCGCGGGACGCTTGGCGCGATCCTCGTCGTCGGCGACTCGGGCGAGGCCGACGCCAACGTCCTCGTCGACGACTCGGACGGCCCCCACGCCATCGGCCCTGCCCTCGAAGCGCTTGCCGCCGTCGGCGCGCGTCGCCGTGGCGACCAGCGCCGAGGCGAGCAGGATCAGGGTTCCGCAGGCCAGCGCGATGGCGATCGCCCGCGCACGCCCGAGGCCGCCTGCACGGAGCAGTCCCGTGGAGATCGTGCGACGCGGGCGGGCGAAGTGCATCTGTTCTCTCACTCGGCAGGACGGGCCGGCCACTTTAACGCGGAAGCAACACGTTCGCCGAGGGCTCGGATGGTCCGGAGGACCGGTCCTCGACGCGCCGGAGTCCCCCGTCCGACCTGTCCCCGCGCGAGCCTAGCGGCCGCGGTACGGCGAGCCGCCGAGCCTCAGGTCGCTGACGCGGCCCGGAGGGACGCACCCGGCCCGCAGGCTGCCGGGCGGGTTCGGCGGCCGGTCGCACGGCTCGTTGGAGCGGGCGGGCGGCGAGTCGGAGAGCTCGCCGCGCGAGAGCGTCGGGTACTTGTTGCCGTCGAACA
>DATHAN010000084.1:0-2520 GCA_035296645.1 Thermoleophilaceae bacterium | reverse complement strand
GCCACCGCGAGGGAGCCGAGCCGCCGCGCCACGCCGCGTGCGGCACGGAGATGGAGGCGACCTGGTACTGCCCCACGTGCGAGCGGCCGGTCGACGAGCGCGAGGCGGCCGACCTGCACTTCGCCTAGGCCGCCGGGCTCAAGACTCCGCGGCCCCGGTCAGCAGCAGTCCTCGGCGCACGAATCGCCCGCCCTGCGGTTGCCGGCCGGCGGCGCGCAACAACCCTCGCCCCGCCAGGTCTCGACGCCCTCCCGTAGGGCGACGGCCGCGATCACGACGCCCGCGGCGGGATCGAGCCACCACAGCCCGAGCACGGCGTTCCCCGCGAGGCCGACGAGCACTGCGGCCGCGAGGTAGGCGCACAGCAGGTTCTGCTGCCCCTCGCCCGCGAGCGCGACCGATCCCATGCGCTCGCCGATGCGGCGCTTCGCCCACCCGAGGTACGGCATGAGAGCGAGGCTCGCCGTCGCCAGGCCGATACCGACCCAGCTCGCATCCGGACGTTCCCCGGAGAGCAGGGCATCGACCGACTCGTAGCCCACGTAGGGAGCGAGCAGGAAGAACTGGATCGCGACGAGGACCTGGGCGCGGCGCTCGGCGCGGCCCGAGAGCACGCGCGCGCCCGTGAACCGCCAGACGATGGCGATGCTGGCCGCGCCCTCGATCGCCGAGTCGATCCCGAAGCCGATCAGGGCGGGCGACGCGGCGACGATCCCGGCGAAGATAGCGACGGCTCCCTCGAGGCTGATGTAGCCGAGGCTCGCCCACGAGAGCAGCTTGGCGCGGCGGGCGAGGCGCAGGTACTCGCGGCGGGGAAGCGCCGTCGCTCGGGGCGGCGATGGCAGCTCGAGGGTCGTCACGGTCGATGGCGCCGTCCGCGCTTCCATGGGAGCCTCGAGGCTACCGCCCGGCAGCCGCCGCGGCATGCGGCCAGAATACGCCGATGGGCCCGACGGGCGACGCGAACGACCACGGTCTCCTGACCGCCGCCGAGACGAGCCTGCTCGTCGACCAGTACGAGCTCGCGATGGCGGCGAGCTACCACCGCCAGGGCATGAACGAGCCCGCCGCGTTCGAGCTGTTCGCGCGCCGGCTGCCGGCGAATCGCGACTGGCTGCTGGTGGCGGGGCTCGGTCCGACGCTGCGCCTCGTGACCGAGATGCGCTTCGGCGCGCGCGAGCTCGAGTACCTCGGGACGATCGGCTTCCGGGCCGAGTTCCTCGACTACCTCGCCGACTTCCGCTTCGCGGGCGACATCGACGCGCTGCCCGAGGGCACGCTCGCCTTCGCCAACGAGCCGCTCGTGCGCGTGACCGCACCGCGGATCGAGGCGCAGCTGCTCGAGACGCTGCTGCTCAACCAGGTCAACTTCCAGACCATGCTGGCCTCGAAGACGGCGCGTATCTTGCTCGCAGCGGGAGAGGGCGAGCCGGACCGAGGAGGCGGTGTCGTCGACTTCTCGCCGCGGCGCGACCACGGGACGGACGCCGCCATGAAAGCCGCGCGCTCCGCGGCGATCGCCGGCGCCGCCGGGACCTCGAACGTCGCGGCCGCGATGCGCTACGGGCTGGCTCCGGTTGGGACGATGGCGCACTCGTACGTCATGTCGTTCGCCAGCGAGGAGGAAGCCTTCCGCAAGTTCATGCGCGACACGCCGGAGAACGCCGTGATGCTCGTCGACACCTACGACACGCTCGAGGGGGTGCGGCGGGCGATCTCGGCCTCGCGCGCGACCGGGGTCCGCCTCAAGGGCGTCCGCCTCGACTCGGGCGACATCCTCGAGCTCTCCCGCAAGACGCGCGCCCTGCTCGACGAGGCGGGCATGTCGGAGACGACGATCGTCGCGAGCGGCGACCTCGAGGAGGATCAGATCAGCCGGTGCGTGGCTGCCGGCGCGCCGGTCGACCTGTGGGGCGTCGGCACCGACCTCGGCACGAGCCGCGACTCGCCGACGGTCAACGGCGTGTACAAGCTCGTCGCCGACCGGGGCGCGGACGGCCGCTGGCGCGGAGTCATCAAGCAGTCGGCGGCCAAGGCGACGATGCCCGGCCGCAAGCAGGTGTTCCGCCGGTACGACGAGGGCGGCGTGATGGCCGGCGACGTGGTCGCGCTGGCCGAGGAGGAGTGTGAGGGACGGCCGCTGCTCGTGCCGGCGATGCGCGGCGGCGATGTCGTTCACACCGAGTCGCTCGCGGAGATGCGGGAGCGGGCGGCGAACGAGCTCCGTTCGTTGCCGCGAGAGCTGACGCTTCCGGGCGAGCGAGATCGGACCGCCTACCGCGTCGAGTGGTCCGAGCACCTGCGCGACGCCGCCGAGGAGGCGACGGCGGTGGCGGGGGTCGGAGCCGCGTCAGGAGCAAGGGGCTGAGGACCCTAAGGTTGCCGCCGGCACCTGCGGCGCGTCGGCGCCGCCCGGCCGCGCGCTCACCCGCCGGAGCGCGCCCGCTGGCCGACCGCGACGACACCTTTGTCCCCGTCCGTGACCCGGACGGGTACGGGGACTCTCGGGCCGTCGGCGAC
>DATHAN010000083.1:0-2988 GCA_035296645.1 Thermoleophilaceae bacterium | reverse complement strand
ACGTCGACCCCCAATAGTCTGGAAGGGGATGGCCGACGAGCAGGAAGAGCTGGCTCCCGAGGTCCGGGCGCGACGCAGCGCCGCGCTGGCGCACGTCCGCAAGCTCGGCGATCCGGTGCTGCGCACGCGGGCCCGGGAGGTCGACCGCTTCGACGACGAGCTGCGCGACGAGGTGCGCCGGATGGGCCAGCTGATGCACGACGCGATGGGCATCGGGCTCGCCGCCCCGCAGGTCGGGGTGTCGCACCGCGTGCTCGTCTACCGCGTCGAGCCCGAGAGCCCGCTGAACGCGCTCATCAACCCCGAGATCGAGTGGTCGGGCGAGGAGACGGAGGTCGTCGAGGAGGGCTGCCTCAGCCTCCCGGCCGTCCACGTGGAGGTCGAGCGCCCGGTCCACGTGCGCGTGAAGGCGCGCGACGAGTACGGCGAGGAGATCCAGGTGGAGGCGTCCGGGCTGGAGGCGCGCGTGATCCAGCACGAGCTCGACCACCTCGACGGCGTCCTGATCCTCGATCGCGCCACGAAGGAAGCCCGCCGGGAGGCACTGCGCGCGCTCCGCGAACGCGAGCCGGAGCGCACCGCGGCCTGACGGGCGCGGGCTCGCGCGGGCCCGACGGCATGGGGACGGTCTACCTCGGCACCTCGCAGTTCGCAGTGGCGGTGCTCGAGCGGCTCGCGCGCAGCCCGCACCGGCCGGTGCTCGTCGTCACCCGTCCCGACCGCCCACGTGGGCGGGGCCGGCGGGTGGCGTCGCCGGCCGTGGCCGAGGCCGCACGGACGCTCGGGATCGAGCTCGCTCAGCCCGAGCGCGTCAACGACCCCGAGGCGCGCGAGCTGGTCGCCGCGGCGCGCCCTGACGTGGTGACGATCTGCGAGTTCGGCGCGCTGCTCCGCGAGCCGTTGCTATCCGCCCACGAGATGCTCAACGTGCACCCCTCGCTCTTGCCGCGCTGGCGCGGGGCGGCGCCGGTCGAGCGGGCGATCGAGGCCGGCGACGCGGTCACGGGCGTCTCGATCATACGCCCGACGCTCGAGATGGACGCGGGCCCTGTGTGCCTCGCCCGCGCGGAGCCGATCCGCCCGGACGACGACTTCGGCTCGCTCTCGCGGCGGCTCGCCGAGCTCGGCGGCGAGCTGCTCGTCGAGGCGCTCGACCGGCGGCCGGCGTGCGTCGAGCAGTCGAGCGAGGGCGTCACGATCGCGCCGAAGATCGAGCGCGAGGAGCGGCGGCTCGACCCCGAGGTCGCATCGGCCGCCGCCCTCGCGCGGCGCGTGCGCGCCCTGACGCCGCACGTCGGAGCGTGGCTCGAGCTCCCTGCCGCCGCGCCTGGCGGGCACGCGCAGCGACTCGGCGTCCGCGCGGCGCGCGCGCTCCACGGCGCCCAGGCGCCCGAGCTCGCCCCGGGTGAGCTCGCGGCGGCGGGCAAGCGCCTGCTCTTGGGTTGCGTGAACGGGGTGCTCGAGCTGCTCGAGGTCCAGCCCGCGGGCGGGCGGCCGATGGAGGCGGCGGCGTGGTTGCGGGGGCGGGGCGCGTCCGCCGTTGGCGTGCGCACGGCTCCCGGCGCCGCCCCGACCCGGCGGTCGGCGTGAGCCGCGCCGGGGCCGAGAAGCGACCCCGTTCCGCGCCGCCGCGCGACCGCAGCGGCGCCTCGCCCGCGCGGCGGTGCGCCCTCCGCGTCGTAAGCAGGGTGTCGACCGACGGCGCCTACGCCGACCGCGCGCTGCGCGCGGAGGCCGACCGGCTGCGACTCGAGGGACGCGAGCGCGCTCTCGCCGAGGCGCTCGCCTTCGGCGCCGTCCAGCGGCGGGCGACGCTCGACCATGTCATCCAGGCGTGCTCCGACCGCCCGCTCTCGGCCCTCGACCCGCCGCTGCTCGACACCCTCCGCCTCGGCGTCCTTCAGCTGTTGTCCCTGGGTTCGGTGCCGGACCGCGCGGCGGTCGACCAGTCGGTCGAGCTCGCGCGCGAGGCGGTCGGGCGCGGCGCGGCCGGGTTCGCCAACGCGGTCCTGCGTCGCGCCGCCCGGGAGGGGCGCGCGCTCGTCGCGCGGCTCGCCGACGACACTCCAGAGGAAGCCGCGATCCTGCACTCGCACCCCGAGTGGATCGTCCGCCTGTGGTGGGGCGAGCTCGGGCCGGGCGATACGCGCTCCCTCCTGCGCCACGACAACGAGCCGCCGGAGCTCGCGCTGCGGGCGAACGAGCTGGTCGCGACGCGCGGCGAGGTGCTCGCCGCGCTTCGCCGCTCGGGCGTCGCCGCGGGCGCCGCGGTCGACCTCCCCGAGGGCGTTGTGGTCGACGGGCGCCTCGACCTCGGCCGGTCGCCGCTGTTCGCCGCGGGCGCGATCACCCCCCAGTCGCGCGCCTCCATGCTCGTCGCGCGCGTGGTCGGGCCGCGTCCGGGCGAGCGGGTGCTCGACCTGTGTGCGGCGCCGGGCGCGAAGACGACCCACCTCGCCGCGCTCATGCGCAGGCAGGGCACGCTCGTCGCCGTCGAGCGCAACCCGCGGCGGGCGAGGGCGCTCGCCGGCAACTGCCGCCGCCTGCACGCCGACCTGGCCGAGGTCGTCGCCGCCGACGCGCGCGACGCCGAGATCGGCGAGGCCTACGACCGCGTCCTGCTCGACCCCCCGTGCTCCGACCTCGGCACGCTCGCCGCCCGCCCCGACGCGCGCTGGCGCAAGTCGCCGGAACAGGTCGCCGAGCTCGCGGGACTCGGCGCGGAGCTCCTGCGGGCCGCCGCCGGGCGGGTGCGACCCGGAGGGGTGCTCGTGCTCTCGACGTGCACGATATGCGCCCGCGAGAACTCGGAGCAGGTTGCGCGCTTCCTCGCCGAGCAACCCGACTTCCGGGCCGACGACCTCGGCCGCGAGTGGCCGGCGCTCGCCGACCGCGCCGACCCGCGCTGCCTCCAGACCCTGCCTCACCGCGACGCGACGAGCGGCTTCTTCGTCGCGCGCCTGCGGCGCACGGGCTAGGCGTGGCTGG
>DATHAN010000082.1:0-6120 GCA_035296645.1 Thermoleophilaceae bacterium | reverse complement strand
CGGGTGCACGAGCCGCGGGGGGCGCCCCTCGTCGACGATCGCGCAGCGGCCGGGCCAGTAAGGGCTCTCCTGCGGGCGGTCCGCCAGGAATGCGGGGGCATACACCCAGTTCCCGGTGTTCATGAGCTGCGTCTCGGTCCGAGTGCCCCGGGCGGGAAGCGTCCATCCCTCGACGTCGCGGGGCAGCGGGCCGGCGCGGTGGGTATGACCGAAGATGACGTGCTCGGCGTCGATCCCGAGGTGGTCGACGGCGGTTGCCATGGCGACGAGGCCGGCGCGGCGCAGCGCCCGCTTGGAGAGGTCGGGATCGAACGGGCCGAGCCCGAGCCGGTTGAGCGCGGTGACGAACGCGGGGACGGCCGTGGCGAGCACGCGGTCGCCGAGCTTCGACCGCGCCGAGCCTGACGAGGGCGGCGATGCCGGCCGCCCTGCGCTCTTGGCGTTGGGGCGCTCGCTCGGAGCATCTTGGTTGAGCCGCTCGTACATCCGGACCGAGAAGTCACCGCGCCCGGCGCGTCCGAGCGTCTCGCCGGCGCGCCCGAGGCGCAGGGAGGCGCGATACACCGGCGTAGCGATCCGCTCGTAGTCGGCGGGCGTGGCGCCCTCGGGCGGCCGCCCGCCCTTGAGCCGCGCCGAGACGGCGAGCGCAAGGCACTCGACCATCGGGATCGAGGAGTGCACGTCGAGGTGGTGGCCGTGCATGGCGTACACGCCGCGGTCCAGCCACAGCCCCGGGTAGGCGAGCTCGAGCTTCACGGGGTCGAGCTCGCCGGCGAGCTCGGCGAGAGGGCGGATGCTGGCCGCGGGCAGCCGCTGCTCGAGCGAGCGCAGGCGGTCGGCTCCGCCGACCCAGGCGGCGATCGGCGCGACGAGCCCGTGGTCGTGGTTTCCGGGGACGATCACGAGCTCGCCGCCTGGCGCGAGCGCGGAGGCGAGCTCCGTGAACACCGGTCGTGCCAGGCGGAGGATCTCCTCGAGCGGGCGCTCGCGCAGCTCGAACACGTCGCCGAGCAAGACGAGGCGGTCGGCGCCGCGCACGGTCTCGGCGAGGCGCGCCCGCACCTCGGGGAGGCGTGCCACGTCGTTGCCGGCGCGGACGCCGAGGTGGAGGTCTGAGACGACGACGGTGCGCACGCGCGCGAATCTTCTCAGGGCGCTCGCCGGGATGGGCGCGGCGGCGCGGGTAGCCTGCCCGCACTTCCGTGGTCTCCCTGTTCTGCCGCCACAACCGGTTCACCGCCGACTGCCCGATCTGCTCGCGCGGGACGTTGCTCGAGGAGTCACCCTCGCGCAGGCGCGCCGAGCCACCGGCCGGGGCGACGACGGGCGCGGCCGGCGGTGGTTCGCCCGCCCGAGCGGGCCGCGAGCCGGCTCGGCGGCCGCGGGCCAAGGAGCCTTGGCAGGGCGAGACGCCGTATCGCGGCCGGTACGGGTCCGCGGGTCCCTACGAGCGGGACGGCGCGGCCAGCGAGGTCCGCCTCGAGCGTGTCCCCGGCGGGTTGCGGCTCGGTGAGTGGTCGGGCGGGCGGCTGGCGCCGCGCGCGCCGGTGATGGCGCGCGGTGACCTCGCCGGACTCGTCGAGAGCGCGGCCACGGCCGGCGCGCTGTCGGGTGGCGAGCGGGACGAGCTGCTCGCGGCCGTCACCGCGCGCGCACACCGGCGTGCGGACGCCGCCGCCGCCGGCGGTGCGGGGGAAGACACGCACCACGGCGCGAGTCCCGGTCGCTCGGGCGTGCTGCGCGAGGAGCTGCGCGTCGAGCGCCTCGACGGCGACCGCGTGCGCGTGGCGCGGTGGGTGCTTCGGCCGGGGACGGGGTGGGACATGCTCGACGCTCCGCCGATGCTGCCGGCCCGGCGCTACGCCGAGGCGCTCACGGCCGCCGCGGCGATCGGCCTGCTCCTCGGCTGACGCGTACGTCCGCCCCGGCGCCGCGCGCGCCGTGGTGCCGTCGGACCGCGGGCGTATACCTCGGCTACGTGCCGCTCAAGCTGGTCACCGGGCCCGCCAACGCGGGCAAGACGGGCGTCGTCCTCGCCGCCTACCGCGCGCGTATCGACGACGACCCGATCTTGGTCGTTCCGCGGGCCGAGGACGTCGAGCACACCCGCCGGGAGCTCGCGTGCGCCGGGGCCGTGCTCGGGGTCCGGGTCGTCCGCTTCGGCGGATTGCTCGAACTCGTCGCCGAGCGCGTCGAACCGGCGCTCGCCGCCGTCCCGCGCGCGACCGGGCTGCGGCACGACCTGCTCGTAGCCGAGGCGGTGCGCCGCGCGCCGCTGCGGACGATCGCCGGGTCGGCGCGGCGACCCGGCTTCGCGCGCGCCGCCGGCCGCTTCGTCGCCGAGCTCGGGCGGGCGCTCGTCGACCCCGAGCGGCTGCGCGGCGCGCTGCTCGCGTGGGCGGGCGACGGCTCGCGCCACGGCTACGCGGAGGATCTCGCCGCCCTCTACTCAAGCTACCGCCAGGTCCTCGACGAGGCGGGGGAGGTCGACGACGAGCTGTTGGCCCGTTCAGCCCTCGACTCGCTTCGCCGCGACCCGCGCCGGTTCGGGTGCTCGCCCGTCTTCGTGTACGGCTTCGACGACTTCACTCCGATCGAGCTCGACGCGATCGAGACGCTCGCGCGTCGGGTTGGGGTCGAGGTGACGGTCTCCCTCCCCTTCGAGCGCGGGCGGACGGCGTTTCGCGCGACAGCGCCGGCGTTCGCGCTCCTGTCGGAGATCGCCGACGAGCACGAGGAGCTCCAGCCGAGCTCGGCCCACTACGCGCCCGAGTCGCGTGACGCGCTCGCGGCGCTCGAGCGCGGGCTGTTCGACTCCACGCCCGGCCGTCCCGACCCTCCTCTGCCCGCGCCGGCGCTCGGCCTCCACCTCGCCGGCGGGGAGCGCGCAGAGGCCGAGCTCGCGGGCTCCGAGGTGCTGCGCGCGCTGCGCCACGGGGTCGCGCCCGGCGACGTGGCGGTCGTGGTCCGCGACCCGGCGAGCCGGGCCCTTCTCCTCGAGGAGGTCTTCGACGCGCTCGCCGTCCCCTTCTCGCTCGAGCGCACCCGCCCGCTCGCCCACACCGTCCTCGGCCGCGGGGTGGTCGCGCTCCTGCGCTGCGCGGGCGGCGTCGGGTCGGCCTACGAGCTCGTCGCCTACCTGCGGACCCCCGGGCGCCTGCGTCGACCGGAGCTCGCCGACGAACTCGAGGCGGAGGTCCGCCGCGAGGGCGTCGAGGAAGCCGCCGGCGCGCGCGCGCGGTGGGAGGCCCGCCGCTGGCCGCTCGACGAGCTCGACCGCCTCGCCGCGGCGAGCGGCCCGACCCTGCTCGAGGAGATCGACCGGCGCCTCGAGCGCCTGTTCGCCGGCCCGTACGAGCGGGCTGCGCCCTTGCTCTCGGGCCCGGAGCTCGAGGACGCGGCCGCCCTGCGCGCGGCCCGCGCGGCGCTCGCCGACCTCGCGCGCCTCGCGGCGCGCGGGCTCGCTCCGCCGCTGTCGCCCGGCCCCCTGGCCGACCTCCTCGCTGATGTCCCGGTGCGCGTGGGCTATCGGTCGTCGCGCGACCGCGTCCGAATCGCCGCCCCGCAGGATGTGCGCGCGCGCCGCTTCGACACGGTCATCGTGCTCGGCCTGAACGAGGGCGAGTTCCCGCGCCGCCCGGTCCCCGAGCCCTTCCTCTCGGACGAGCTCCGGCGCGAGGTCACCGAGGCGTCCGGGCTGACGCTTCCCGTGCGCGAACAAGAGCTCGATCGCGAGCGCCACCTGTTCTACGCGTGCGCCTCCCGCGCCGAGCGGCGCCTCGTCCTGAGCGCGCGAACGAGCGACGAGGAGGGCGCGCCGGCGCCGGCCTCGTTCTTCGTCTCCGAGGTGCGCGAGCTCTTCTCGCCGGGGGACCTCGACGCGGTGACCGTGCGCCGCACGCTCGCCGAGGTGACGTCGGCGCCCGACGAGGCACGGACTCCGCTCGAGCGCACGCGCTCGCTTGCGGCGCGCGGGCCGCGGGCGGGCGAGTCGGCGCCGCGCGACCTGAGCTCGCCTGCGGTGATCGCCGAGCTCGAGGGGCGGCGTGCGTTCTCGGCGGGCGAGCTCGAGGCGCTCGGGTCGTGCGGGGTGCGGTGGCTGGTCGAGAAGGTCGTGCGCCCGCAGCCCCTCGAGCCAGACCCCGACCCGCTCGTCCGGGGGCGCTGCGCGCACGACGTGCTTCGGCTCACCTTCGAGCGCCTGCGCGAGCGCACCGGGTCAGCGCGCGTCACCGAGTCGACGCTCGGCGAGGCGGAGACGCTCGTCGGAGAGGCGCTCGCGGAGCTCGCGCCCGAGCACGGCCTCGCGACGGGCGACGGACGGGCCGACGCGGCCCGCCGGCGCCTCGAGGACGACCTGCGGCGCCTGCTCCGGCGGGAAGCCGACGCGGACGGGTCGTACGAGCCGGCCCACCTCGAGCTCGCCTTCGGCGGCGGCTCGCACGACGGGTCCTCGCTGCCGCCGCTCGTCCTCGATCCGGAGGGGGTGGAGGTCCGCGGTCGCATCGATCGGGTCGACACGCACGGCCGGCGCGCGCTCGTCCGCGACTACAAGGGCGGCGCCCGCGCGACCGGATTCGCGCGGTGGGAGGAGGATGGCCACCTCCAGGTCGCGATCTACATGCTCGCGGTGCGCCAGCTGCTCGGGATGGAGGTCGCGGGGGGCTTGTACGTCCCGCTCGCCGGGCGCGGGCAGTCGCGCGGTCTCGTATCCGAGGACGCCGACCTGCTCGCGGCGGGTGTCGCCCGCGCCGACCTCCGTCCGGACGCCGAGATCGACGGCCTGCTGGAGCGCACTCGCGAGCGAGTCCGCGACCTCGTCGAGCGCCTGCGCGGCGGCGAGCTGCGGCCGTGCCCCGAGCGCTGCGGTCCCGACGGCCGCTGCCGGTACCCGTCGATCTGCCGCGAGGGCTCGCCGTGACGACGCTGCCGCTGTTCGAGCCCGCACCGCCTGCCGGGGGCGACGCTCCCGGGGCGCCGTCGCTGTCTCCGGAGCAGCTCGCCGCGGTCGAGCGGCGCGACGGTCCGCTGTTCGTCCATGCCGCGGCGGGGAGCGGGAAGACGAGCGTCCTCGTCGAGCGCTTCGCCCGCGCGGTCCTCGAGGACGGCGTTCCCGTCGAGCGGATCCTGGCCATCACGTTCACCGACAGGGCGGCGGCCGAGTTGCGCGTGCGCATCCGGGAGCGGCTGCTCGCCGCCGGTGCGCGCGAGGCGGCGCGGGCGGCGGAGGCGGCGTGGGTGTCGACGATCCACGGCTTCTGCGCCCGGCTCCTGCGCGCCCACGCGGTGGCCGCCGGGCTCGACCCCGAGTTTCGTGTCCTCGAGGAGCATGCGGCGGAGCGCCTGCGCGGCCGTGCCTTCGAGGCCGCGCTCGACGACTTCGTCGGGCCCGCGGCGGACCGGCGGCGGCGGCGGGTAGGGCTGCTCGCCGCCTACGAGCCTCGTCGCGTCGAGGCAGCGCTGCGCGAGGTGCACGACCGCCTGCGAACGCGGGGCGAGGTGCGACCGGCCCTGCCCGAGGTCGCGGCCCCGGGCGACGAGGAGGTCGCGGGCGCGCACGAGCGCCTGCGTGCGGCGGTCCGCGCCGCCCGTGAGCGACTCGCCGTGGCGGGGCGCCACGGTAAGCAGGTCGCGGCGGCGGTGGATCGGCTCGAGCGCTGCGCGAGCGCCTGCGAGGGGCTCGGTACGGGCGAAGCGCTCGACCCGTTCGAGCTGCGCGAGCTGGTCGTGCGGCGGGGGAACGCGAAGGCCCTGCGCGGCGCGGACCTCGACGAGCTCGAGGCGTCGCACGCCGCCTGCCTCGAGCTGTGCGCGCGCCGGCGCGCCGTGGGTGACCTCGAGCTCCTCTCCGAGCTCCTCGATCGCTACGGGCGCCGCTACGCCGAGCTCAAGGCCGAGCACGCGTCGCTCGACTTCGACGACCTCGAGCTGCTCGCCCGCGACCTGCTCGTGCGCGGGCCCGCCCTGCGCCAGCGCCTGCGGGATCGCTTCGCGCACGTGCTCGTCGACGAGCTCCAGGACACGAACCGCCTCCAGAGCGACCTGCTCGACCTGGTGAGCGACGGGAACCTGTTCACGGTCGGCGACGAGCTCCAGTCGATCTACGGCTTCCGCGGGGCG
>DATHAN010000081.1:0-2225 GCA_035296645.1 Thermoleophilaceae bacterium | reverse complement strand
GTGCTCTGGGCCGCCCCGAGCTGGAGCCGCATGAGCAGCGCCTCGACGCCACCGAGGACGAAGAACATGAAGGTGGCGACCAGGTACAGGATCCCGATCCGCTTGTGGTCGGTGGTCGTGATCCACCCGAGCCATCCCGGCGGTTCACCGCGCACGCCGTGCTCGACGATCTGCGGTCGCGCCAGCTGCGACAGGCCGCCGCCCTGGAGCGTGCCCTCCTCGGCTCTGTACTCGGCTGTCGACACGCTGCTCGTCGTCTCCTCGGCCTACTGGGGGACCCTGGCGGCGCCGGCCCCCGGC
This sequence comes from Thermoleophilaceae bacterium, assembly GCA_035296645.1. Lineage (GTDB taxonomy): Bacteria > Actinomycetota > Thermoleophilia > Solirubrobacterales > Thermoleophilaceae > JACCUC01. The sequence continues at coordinate 1,925 of DATHAN010000081.1, read as the reverse complement.
AGGCCCGCCCCCAGCCGCTTGCGCTGCTCGGCGAGGCCCCTCTGCGCCGCGGCGATGTCGGCGCGCTGGCGGGCCTCCCACGCTCGGTACGCCGCCGGCGAGACCGCCTTGACCTCTCCGACCATCTGCGCGTGGTTCTCGCCGCACAGCTCGGCGCAGTTACCGCGGTAGGTGCCTTCCCTGGTGACCTTGAACCACATGTCGTTGATGTGTCCCGGCACGGCGTCGGCCTTGCCGAACAGCTTCGGGATCCAGAACGAGTGGATCACGTCGGACGAGGTGATGTCGAGCGTGACCGTCGTGTTCGTGGGGACGACCATCGTCCTGTAGGAGAAGAGCCGTCCCGGCCCGGGGTAGTCGTAGCGCCACAGGTATTGCTGGCCGACCACGCGGATGCGCATCGTCGGCCCCCCCGGGACGGGTGGCTGGCCTGTCGCCGCGACCTGGACGGGCATGCCCGCGCGCTGGGTCCCGCCCGCTGCGGGGGTGCGAATACCCGGCAGGAAGACGAAGGTGATCGCGGCGATCACCACGAGGATGAGCGCCGCGGCGACCGTCCAGCTCGTCTCGAGGCGCGTGTGGCCGCGGACCTGGGCCGGCGCGGGGGCGCCGCGGCGGGCGCGGTGGCGGACCAGCGAGTAGATGAGCATGCCCTCGACGCCGAGGAAGATCGGCAAGGCGATCCACAGCGTGACCTTGTAGAGGGTGTCGATGTCGTCGGCCTCGCGCGAGCCGGCGCCGTCCTCCGGCGTGAGGATGTCGGCGAGCGCGACGTGGGGCGTGGCGAGCGCGACCCCGAGGAGGCACAGGAGGAGCAGCGCCGCCGCCACCAGGCGGCGATCTGTGGGGCGGCGGACGGCCAAGGCGGCGTGGATGATAACCGGCGGGTGCGCGCCCTCGGCCCCGGCAGTCGCCCTCCCGCGCCGACGCGGCTATCGGCCCTCGAAGGAGGCGGCCCGCTTCTCGGCGAAGGCCATGACCCCCTCGGGGAAATCGCGCGTGCGCGCGAGGGAGTGCTGGAGCTCCGCCTCGAGCGCGAGCTGGGCGTCGAGGTCGCCGAAGAGCGAGCGGTTTAGCGCTCGCTTCGTGGCCGCATACGAGCGCGTCGGGCCCTGGGCGAGCCGCTCGGCGAGCGCGCCCGCCTCCTCGAGCAGGCGGTCGTCCAGGTGGACGGCGTTGACGAGGCCCCATTCGAGCGCCCTCGCGGCCGGCAGGCGTTCGGCGAGCAGGCCGAGCTCGAACGAGCGCGCCTTACCGACCGCGGCCGGGACGACCGCGGTCGAACCGCCGTCCGGCATCAGCCCGATGTTGGCGAAGGCGAGCTGGAAGAACGCCGACTCCGCGGCGAGCACCAGGTCGCAGGCGAACGCGAGCGAGGCGCCGATGCCCACGGCCGGCCCGTTGACCGCGGCGACGACCGGCTTCTCGAGCGCACGAACCCCCTTGATGACCGGGTGGTAGACCTCGTCGAGCTCGCGGCGGATGTTCGGCAGGCCGTCGTCGGCGACCTCGAAGCCGGCCCGCAGGTCCGCTCCGGAGGAGAAGCCGCGCCCCGCCCCAGTCACGAGCACCGCGCGCACGCCCTCGTCCGCGCCCGCGCGCTCGAGCGCGGCGAGCAACTCGCGCCCGAAGGGCAGGGTCCAGGCGTTGAGCGTGCTCGGGCGGTTGAGCGTGATGCGCCCTACGCCCGCCCGGGTCGCCTCCCACAGCACCGTCGCCTCATCGGTAGCGGTCACCGCTCCTCCTTCGATCGTGGCCCGTGCACCCCCGTATCCTGCCGGGATGCTGATCGACGCGCTCGAGTGGCTCGGGCACTCGAGCTTCCGCCTCCGAGCGCACGGGGGCGACGGAGGGCGCGCGGCGACGATCTACATCGACCCGTACCGGGTCACCGACGGGCCCCCGGCCGACCTCATCCTCATAAC
>DATHAN010000080.1:0-7688 GCA_035296645.1 Thermoleophilaceae bacterium | reverse complement strand
GGAGCGAGTGCCGCGCGCAGCGCGCTCAAGCGCAAAGGCCTAGAGCCAGGTGATTCGGTACCGCTCCAGACCCGGGCGTGGGCCTCGGGCCCGAGGCTCCCCGAGCTCTCGGCCTGGGCCAGCTCGCGGAAGAAGCCCTCGAAGCCGGCGGGCGAGCACATGGTCAGCGTCCGCCCCGTGCGTGGGACGACGCGTCGCTGAGCGTGCGGCACGCCGCGCGGCCCGAAGGCCATCCCGCCGGCTCCTCCGATGCGGAACTCCTCGTCGCCGATCTCGAACACGTGCTCTCCCTCGAGCACGAAGAAGAGTTCATCCTCGCGCTCGTGCACGTGCCACGGGGTGTCGAGTGGATCTATCTCCTCGACGATCGAGAAGGCGCCGCCCGTGCTCTCGGCGGATGCCTTGACCAAGACCTCCGCCCCGCTGAACCGCAGGCGCTCGCCCCCGTCCGCGTCCAGTCCGTAGGGGAGGGCGCTCTCTGACATCGGAAACCAAGCTACTCGTCGGGCGCGGGGCGGGTCAAGCCGAGCCGAGTGACCGGCCTCAACCTCGCCCGCTTCCTCGACGGCAAAGTCATCGAGGAGTGGCAGGAGTGGAACGAGGCGGCAATGCTTCGCCAGCTCGGCGTCCTGCCCGAGCGCGAGAGCACCCAGGAGCGAGCCTTGCTCGGCGTCTCGAACCTGCGCACGCGCGTCGGCGGGATGCTCGGAGGGCGGTGAGCAGCGGAACAGGAAGGGCAGAGCCTCCTTGAGGGGCCAGGCGCATGTATCGACCGTCTAGAACTTCGAGGCAGACAGCGCTATCCAAGGCGAACTCGGTGGCGTTTCTGTGAGTGGTCGCGGACAGGCCAACGAGCGCAAGCCGAGCGAGCGAGTAGGCGACTAGGGATACGCCGTCCTCGCTGAGGCCGACGGCAACGGCTCCACTCGCCGTGTGCGTTCCTAGCCACACGCCTTTCTAGGCCGGTGTGGTTTCGTGCTTCGTCCGCGTGGCTACGACGAAGTCGTGCGGCCGTCGACAGGCAAGTCGGATACACCGCTGTCGCAACGCGCCCAGCGCCTGCGTGAGCAGGCTGCGGCTCGGGCACGAGGTGCCCGCCGGCAGCTGCTCGTGCTCACGCCCCTGCTCGTCGCAACGCTCGCCCTCTACCGCTTCAGGCTCGAGATCTTCGGGGTCGACAAGCCGATCGCGATCGCGACTGTCGCGATTCTGGTCATCGTCGGGTGGGCGTTCGCGCGTGGCCTCGGGCGTGCGCTCGGGCCGGTCCTCGACCGCCGCCTCGAGCCCGGTACGGCTGGAGTCGTCGCTTTTGTGGTCCGCCTCGCGAGCCTCGGCGCGGTCATCATCCTCGCGCTGCGCGTCGCTGGGCTCAAGCCGGGGACCCTCGCGCTCGGCGCTTCGGTGACCGTTGTCATCCTCGGACTCGCCGCGCAGCAGACCATCGGCAACCTGATCGCCGGTGTCGTCCTGTTGAGCGCGAAACCCTTCTCGGTCGGCGACCGCGTTCAGTTCGAGGGCTTCGGCTTTGACGTCGAGGGAACGGTTGCGTCGCTCGGTCTCCTCTACGTGACGCTCACCGAGGGTGACGATGTGGTTCTCATCCCGAACAGCGTCGTCCTAACTCGGGCGGTCAAACCGCTGCGTGCTGCCCGCGGCGTCGACCTGCGGGTCAGCCTCGGGCCGGGGTCGACCCCTTCCGAGATCGAGCGCGCCCTTGCCGAAGAAGTGACCGTTCCGACCCGCGATAACCCGGCCGTATCCCTCGACGAATACGAAGACGGGCGCGTGGTGGTGCGCATCACGGTGGCGCCGTCTGACCACGACACCGGCGCGGCGCTTGCCGATGAGGTCCTCGCGATCGTCCACCGCCTCGATGACCGCGCGCAGACTCGAGAGCAGGGTCCGAGCCACAACTGGGGCGATGACGACGATAGTTACGGACCGAGACCCACCGAAACCCTCAGCGCCCCTCGTTGAAGCGCTCGCTTCGCCGTCGTGGCGTCCGTCTCCCACCTCAACCGCCAGGACGATAGAAGGTTGTGACTGGCTGGGTAAGAAATCGAAACCGACTCGGTTACTCGACGCAAACCTCTCTACGACCGCTCTGAGGAGGCTGTATGGCGACGCAGACGAAGCAGTCGACAGCATCGAATCTCGAGGGCGCCACGAAACGCGTTCGCAAGCTGAACGACAACATCGTCGAGCGCGCGCGGCGGGGCGGAAAGGAGTCCCTCGAGGCCTATGAGGGCCTCCTGCAGAGCGTCGCCGACTACCAGCAGTCGGCGGGAGAGAAGAGCGGTGACCTAGTCTCGCGGCTCGGGCGCGCCCAAGCCAGCTTCACTCGCGGGCTCGCGAAGGCAGGTCCCTCGGCAGTGCGCCAAGCGAAGTCGGCAGTCGGCGAGGCCACTGGCTCAGCCGCGCGCCAAGCGCGGAAGGTGCCGGGCGCGAAGCAGGCCGAAGGCGAGGTGCGGGGCGCGGGCGCGACGCAGGGCGACCTCCCCATCGCCCGCTACGACTCCCTGAACGCGACTGAAGTCGTAAGGCGCCTCCAGAAGCTCTCCGAAGTTGAACTGAACAAGGTCGATGCCTACGAGCGCAAGCATCAAAACCGCAAGACGGTGCGCGACAAGATCGCCTCGCTCCGGGGTCGGCAGAGCTGATCGCGCGACCCTCGACTCGGCTGACGACTCGACTCTGGCGCTTAGTGGACAGGGCTCGGACCGGCTGCCGGAGCGTTGAAAGAGCCTCGAGCAGGACCTTCGGCGCCATGTTGGTCGCGTCAGCCTCTTCTGCTCCTGTCGATGGAGAAGACGCTCGGGCGCCGTCTTTTCCGGAGTCCTACCACGGTCAAGGCCTTTTTCAGCATTTCGATGATGTCTTCCATAGGTCTCGCGTCCCATCCCGTCGGGGCCTAGGACGCCCGAGCCTAGTCGCACGTCCCGACGCGATCGGTGAATGGACGGTTTGCCTTCGACCTCTCTGCTTATGAGGACGTACCCAGAGATTCCGCTTCGTGTCGAGACGAGCTGAGCTCGCTCGGCCGCACACTGCGCGAGCCGCTCGCGGCGATTCGCGACGCACAGCTGCGCGTGCACGCGCGCGGGGGCAGTAGCTCGGCGTCTCGACTTCTCAGCCGCTCCCAGCCGACGTATGCCGACCTCTCCCAGTCGTGGATTACGTCGCGCGCCCGAGCGGCTCCATCGCGAAGGTCCGTCTTCGCCTCGTGGCCCTCATCTCCAACCCGGCACGCGCCCCGCTTGCTCGATCCACTTGTGCATCTCCGGTCCCTGCGCCTCCTCCGAGGTCTTCAGCTTGACGTAGCGGGTCCGACCGGTGGTCCCAAGCGGCGGCGAGGGGTCGAAGTCCACGCCACCGAAGAAAACGACATTCACGGAGACGTCGTAGGCGACCATCTCGATAATCCACCCCAGTTCTGGCAACCCGTAGTACGCCTTCTTCCACTTAACCGCATATTGAAGCCCGGGGATTGTCTCGCGGATCAATTCATCCAGCCGTTTGACGATCGGATGCAGATCCGGCATCACGCGCCGGTTCCAATCCTCGATGGCGGTGTGGCTATCCGATGGCACAGGCGGCTTTCGGGCCGTATTTGGCTTGGGTGATTTATCCATCGCACGTTCTCCTCTGTGACTAACGACACCTGGCCGGCCTCGCAGGCGACCTACGAGGACCGGCCCGCCCGCCCCTGCGCGCAATGGTCGTGCATCGACACCGATACGTCGAGGCGATCGGCGATCTCGCGATGTGTCAACCCCTGGCCGCGCAGACGAAGGGACTCAGAGACACGGTCATAACGGCTGAGACGTCCGGCACGCTTGCGGTTAGCCATCTCTCCACGGTAGTGGACGGCCTCCGTGAGTAACGTCGCCGGATGGCCTCAGGACCGGGCGCAAACAGCGCGGCCAGGGCCGGGCGAAGGCTCGGCGGCTCGCTCCGCTTCTCCGCCCTCCCCGCGCGTGGCAGAGCCTCTCTTTGGCTCGGCGCGACATTCTTCGCGCTCTTCGCCCTCGGAGTCTCAGTGGCGGCGCTCACTGCTCGCCCGACCACCGCCGAGCGCACCGCCGAGGTGTTTTCGAGGGCGTGGGCGAGGTCCGACTACAGGGCGATGCACGACCTTCTCGAACCTCGCACCCGGGCGCGGACTGATCTGAGAGAGTTCAGGGAGGCATACGAGCGCGCCCGCGCGACGTCGACTGCGGTCGCGACGAGAGCCGGAGACCCACGTCAGGTGAGCCACCCTCGGGTCGGTGCCGCAAGACGCCCCCTCGACGTCGAGGTGGCGATCTCCGTCCCAACACGAGTCTTTGACACGGTCCGGGGCTCGGTGCTTCTGCCTGTGTCCGAGCGAGGCGTCGTTTGGTCGAAGCACCTCGCCTTTCCTCATCTGAGACGAGGGGAGCGCCTGTCTCGGCGAACGAAGGCTCCGCCTCGGGCACCTATAACCGACCGCCACGGGACCACCATCGTCTCGGGGCCCGCGAGCGACCGACAGGCGCGGACGGCCGGGGCGGAGTCGATAGCCGGCGCGCTCGAAAGGCCGCGTGGTGCGAAGGAGGAGCGAGCGATCTATCGCCGCGGTTTCCCGGTCCGGACCCCGCAAGGAGTCTCCGGCCTCGAGTCGATGCTCGAAGCAGAGGTGGCTGGGAAACCCGGTGGCGTCTTGCGCGCGGGCGACCGAGTCATCGCCTCGAGCGGGCCGCGTCCGGCTCGGCGTGTGACAAGCACGGTCGACCTAGATCTCCAAGGGGCGTCTGATCGCGCTCTCGGGGAGCGCCAGGGCGGCATCGCCGCCCTCGATGCCCAAACTGGCGAAATCCGAGCGCTTTCCGGGCTTGCGTTCTCGGCTCCTCAGCCCCCCGGGTCGACGTTCAAGATCGTCACCGCGACCGCTGCCCTCGAGGCGAGGCTCGTCGAACCGTCGACGCGCTTCCCGGTCGAGCGTCGCGCGACGGTCGAGGGGACGCGGGTCGAGAACTCAGACGGCGAAGCCTGGGAGGCGATTTCGTCGAGAGCTTCGCGGAGCGAGCCGCTCGCACTCGTGCAACTCGGTATTTGCGCCGCTCGGCGTGAGGGTCGGCGCTGAGCGACTCGTCCGGGTGGCGAGGCGCTACGGCTTCAACGCTCCATCGGCCCTTCGAGGGGCGAAGATCAGCAGTGTCCCTGAAGCCACGGAGATCGGCTCGGGCCTCGAGTTGGCGTCGACGGCGCTGGGCCAGGGGCGAGCTCTCGCAACTCCGCTCGCGCTCGCCTCGATCGCCCAAGCGGTGGGGGCCGATGGCCTCCGCCACGAGCCCCGTGTTCGCGCCGGCGGTCGAGCGAGACCTCGCCGAGTAACGACCCCGCCGGTCGCGAGGGCGCTCGCCCGGATGATGGTCGCAGTGGTGACACGCGGAACCGGCCAGAGGGCTGCCCTCGACCGCATCGAGGTGGCCGGGAAGACCGGCACGGCCGAGCTCGGCGAACAAGTGGCGTGGGTGGCGAGGAAACAGAGGCCGACACCCACGCCTGGTTTGTCGCCTTCGCGCCCGCCGACCGACCGCGTCTCACGGTCGCCGTGATGCTCCTTCGTCAGGGAAAGGGAGGGGAGAGAGCCGCGCCGATAGCCCGGGAGGTCATGAAGGCGGCCGCTCCGCTAGGGCGGAGGCAGTTTATGGCGACCGGCCGCAGCTCCCGATCGCCTGAGGGAGAGGCGACGGTGCAAGCGAAGGCGGTAGAGCAGAGAAGATGCTCGGAGGCCTGCCCTCGTTAGTTGATCTAAGGGCGGGCCAGCCCCGTTAGGCGTGCCAATCGGGAGAGGCCGGCGCTCGGCGCGTGAGCGAGAAAACTTTACCTGGGGTAAGGTTTGATCTGCGGGCGTATGCAGCTCGAAGCGACGATCACGCCGGGGTGCGGAGCGACAGCCCGCGAGAAGATGCCCGAGACTGCTTGCCAGCGGTTCTACCAATGCTCTCGGTGCGGGCTGGTCTTGAGGCCGCGTGAAGGCGACTGTTGCGTCTTTTGTTCCTACGCGGACATCTATTGCCCGCCAAGGCAGACGGCGTAGCGGCCGCCCTCTCGGCTCCGCGCAACCGCTACGCGCGCTACTCGGCCGAGGCTGCGCGTCCTCGCGGCTGGCGGGCCCTCCGTCGGAGCGCCGCCCGGCTCGGACGCCGGCGATTCTTTGAGTTCGAGACCCCGCCTGTGGCAGATCTCGCATAGAGCTCCTGACCCCACGCTCGTTCGGGTCAAGGCCAGCAAGTCGCTTCCGCGTGATGTCCGATGACAGATGCGGAAAGCCCGCCACGTCGCAGACGCGCTTCGCCAAAGCGCTCTTCCCGCTGGCGGCCACGCCGCACATCACGAGCAAGAGCGGCGCGCGTGAACGCCATGCGAACCGCCGCGCCACCGACAACAGCCGCTCGCCGGAGCTCTTCGCCCTTTCGTGGTCGGCGGAGGACGCCGGGAGCCGCTCTGCCCACGCGAACGCCACCTTGGCACGCACAAGCGCGCGATAGGTGGCATAGAAGGCAACAAGGCCATCGTCGGCGGGATCACCTCCGGCGTGCCCGTTCTTGAAGGCGGCGCTCCGGTAGGGCGGAGGCGGGTTGTCGCGACCGTCGCGGCGCCCGATCGCCTGAGGGGCTCGAAGCCGGCTCGACCTCAAGCCGCGTCTGAGACACAGTAGGGCACGGGGTCCTCGAGGCCAGCGCCGGAGAACGCCTCGTGACGAGCGAGGCACGCCTCACACTCGGCACATGCCTCTCCTGCAGGAGACAGGCGATAGCAGTTGCGGGTTTGCGAATAGTCGACGCCGAGCTGGCGGCCGCGACGAACGATTTGCGCTCCGGAGAGAAAAGCGAGCGGCGTGTGGATCTGGAGGTGATGCCCACCCAGGCGCCGATGGCTGGCCAGATTGCCCGTGCGTCTGAACGCCTCGACCCACCCCAGGCGGGCATCCGGTCGGTCGCGGCGGTCGGCCGCTGTGAGACCGAGGAAAAGGTCATCGACTTCAAGCGCCTCCGCCCATGCGACAGCGAAGGAGAGGAAAATTGTGTTGTGGCCGAGCGCCGAGGCGTCTCCTAGCTGCCTGACAGCCCCTCCGCCCGGCTTAGGGAGGGCTCGCTCGTCGATGTCTACCTCGATGTGGTCTGAGACGCCGAAGTGAGCGGCGAGCTGTCGAGCCGCCGCGAGCTTGGCCTCTTCTCGCCGGCCACATCGGAAGGTCAAGGCATGGAGCAGGTAGCCCTCGCTGTGCGCGATCGCCGTGGCGGTCGCCGAGTCGAGTCCACCGCTCAAGAGAACTAGCGCCCGCCTCGCCATCGGACTTCCTTACTCTCCCCTTGCGCTCATGGACGCCCGTCCGACTGCACAAGCGAACTTACCGTCGCTTTCGGACGCACGGCTCGAAAGGAGTGAACAACTGGAGTCGGGGGAGCGTGAATGGCGCTCGAAATTTCTGCAGCGCACCGTCCGATCGTGGAGAGCTGACGACGTGCTCATCAGCCGTAGCGAAGGATCGATGAGGAACCGGGATGAGCGAATGCTCGCGGCAGGACCGGCCGCGTAGAGGGTCCGAGGGGGACGGCCGCCCGATCGTTGCTCCTCGGGCCCTCCCAACCCTCGCCGGGCGGTCAGCAGGCTTCCTTGCCGATGCCCTTGCTATAGGCGTCGACCATGGTCGCCACCGG
>DATHAN010000079.1:0-5364 GCA_035296645.1 Thermoleophilaceae bacterium | reverse complement strand
TCCTTGATCCGGGAGGTGAGCTCGCGCAAGGCGGCGACCGGGTCCTCCCCGCGGAGCTGCACCCGTTCGGCGGGTCGCCCGCGCGCTCTTAACGTCTCGAGGTCCCCGAGAGCCTGGGCTTCCTCGAGCGTCCCGAAGGACCATGGCCGCCCCGGCACGCCGAGGTCGGACGTGCCGTCGTGGGTCAGCTGCAGGAAGCGCCCTTCGGGCGGACCACCTTTGTGGAGCTGGCCTGTCGAGTGGAGGAAGCGCGGCCCGTAGCCGAAGGTCGTCGTCGCCCGGGTCGCGTCGCGAATCGCTACGCGCAGCTCGTCGGAGGCGGCGTCGAAGGCCGCTGAGGGAGGCACGTAGGCCATGATCGCTACGTAGGCCGGCGGCTCCGAGCCCAGCAGGAGCTCTCGCAGCGCGCTGTCGTCGGCCTCGGCAACCTCGGGCAGGGAGCCCTCCACCTCGTACCGCTCGAGGACATCTTGGGTGCGGTCCTTGGCCTCCTGAACGTTCGGCTGATCGAACGGGTTGGTCCCGAGTACCCAGCCGGCCACCGCCGTCGCGAACTCGGCGAAGAACATGAGCCGACCGAGGTCGGCGGCGCCGTGGGTGGCCAGGGTGATCGTCGGGTGGCCCGCGCGGACGAGCGCCTCGAGCGCGGCGTCGTGGTCGGCGTCGGGCGCGTCGACGTTACGGAGGTAAACGAAGACGCGGTCCTCTCCGTACGCCTCGGACGCACCGAGCGGCTCGCCGACGACCGGAACGACGCCCCGTCCGTCCTTGCCGGTCGACTCGGCCACGAGTTGCTCGACCCAGAGGCCGAAAGCCCCGATCGGCTCCGAGGCGACAAAGGTGAGCTTGTTGTATCCGCGTCGGGCGAGAGCGCCCAGCGCCAGACCGAGCCATAGACCGCTGTTCGCCTCCGAGGTGTCGTAGGAGACGCACGCCTGCTCCGCGACCCCGGTGCGCTCGAGCAGGCCACGGACGTCGGCACCCATGAGGGCCGCGGGCACGAGCCCGAAGTAGGACAGCGCGCTGTAGCGCCCGCCGATCTCGGGATCGTTGAGGAACGCCCGCCGGAAGCCGCGCTCGCTGGCGAGGCGCGCGAGGGGCGAGTCAGGGTCGGTGATGGCCACGAAGCGCTCGCCCCGCGGGACTCGCTCCCAGAAGTAGGCGAAGTGCGAAAGCGTCTCGATCGTCTCTCCCGACTTCGAAGAGACGACGAACAACGCGTGTTCGAGATCGACCGCCGCCTCGACGGCCGCGACCTGCCTGGGGTCGGTGGAGTCGAGGACGTGTAGCCGCAGGAAGCCCTCGCGCTCGCCGAAGCTCAGCCGGTAGACCTCGGGAGCGAGGCTCGAGCCTCCCATCCCCAGCACGATCGCGTCACTGAGCCCCTCCTCACGACATGCGCGCGCGAATTCGAGCAGCTCGGACACCTGCTCGTGCATCGCGTCCACCACAGTCAGCCAGCCGAGACGGCGCGCGGCCTCCGCCGCGTGCTCCTCGCCCCAGAGCGTTCCGTCGCGCCTCCAGATCCGGCGCGGCACCTCCGCGCCGGCGGCGTCCTCGATCATGCTAGCGATGTCCGGCTCGAGGGCGTCGGGGATCGAGCTCGCGATGGTGGGCGGGCGCCGGGTGACGATCGCCTCGCGCTTTGCCTCGATCCCGGCGAGCAACTTGTCCATGGCAACGACGAAGGCGTCGATCCCCTCCTGGAGCAGCTCTTCGGTCACCTCGGCGAGGTCTATCCGGGCTTCCTCGAGGCGAGCGAGCTCCGGACCCGGGTCGCGCTCGGCGGTCGAGCCGGCGATCTCTCCGTGGTCGGCCACAGCGAAGAGAGTGGCCATCGGCATGGTGTTGACCGTGTCGGCCGCGACCAGCTCCTCGACGTACATCGTGTCGGGGTATTTGGGATCCTTAACCCCCGTCGAGGCCCATAGGGGACGCTGGACCGGGGCCCCCTCGCGTCGCAGGCGGGCGAAGCGCTCTCCGAGGAAGGTCTCCCGAAAGCGGCGAAGGGCCGCGCGTCCGTTCGCGATCCCCGCAGTGCCCTCGAGGTCCTCGCGCCCGCGGGCGGTGAGGCGCTTGTCGACGACGGAGTCGATGCGGGAGACAAAGAAGCTCGCCACCGAGTGCACGTCGAGCGAGCGACCATCCCCAAGCCGTCGCTCCATACCGCGTATGTAGGCCTCCACCACGGTCTCGTAGGCCTCGACCGAGAAGAGCAACGTCACGTTGACGTTGATGCCCTCGTAGGTGGCCTGCTCGATGGCCGGGACGCCCTCGGACGTTCCGGGAATCTTGATCATGGCGTTCGGGCGGTCGAGCTCGCGCCAGAAGCGCCTCGCCTCCGCGAGCGTCCCCTCGGTGTCGTGCGCGAGGTGGGGGCCCACCTCGAGCGAGACGAAGCCGTCGCGGTGATCCGCTTCCTCCCAAACCGGGCGCAGGGCGTCACAGGCCAGCCGCACGTCGGTGACGGCCAGCGCCTCGTAGATGGCGAGGGGATCGGCGCCGGCAGTGGCAAGCTCCGTGATCTGCGAGTCGTAGTCCGAGGAGCCGAGGATCGCCTTCTCGAAGATGGCCGGGTTGGCCGTCACCCCTCGTAGCGAGTCCTCGAGCACGAGGCGCTCGAGCTCACCAGTGTCGATAAGGCTGCGGCGGATCGAGTCGAGCCAGACGCTCGTTCCGGCGTCCGTCAGAGCAGCGAGGCGCTCGTTGACGCCCACGGCCGCCCTCATGCCCGCGCCCCTTGGCGGACGGCCATGGCACGGTCGGCGACGTTGCGCGGAGTGAAGCCGAAGTGCGGGAAAAGGTGCCGCGCCGGCGCTGAGGCCCCGAAGCCTTCCATGCCGACGACGTCGTCCGCAAAGCGGTACCACGGGTCGGGACTCGCGGCCTCGACGGCGAGCGTCGGCACATCGCGCGGAACGACCTCATCGTGCGCCCCGGCCTCGAGCTCGGCAAAGCGCTCGATGCACGGCATCGACACCACCCGCGGGGAGAGGCCGTCGACCTCGAGCAGATCGGCGGCCTGGTTACAAAGCCCGACCTCGGAACCGCTCGCCACCAAGGTCACGTCGGGTTCGCCTTTGTAGCCCTCCCGCAGCACGTAGCCGCCGCGCTCGATGGCGTCGGCCGGAACCCGTGCCGGCCGCAACACGGGGAGCGCCTGCCGCGAGAGGCAGATCGCCACCGGGGTGTCGGTCTGCTCGAGCGCGAACCGCCACGCGAGCGTGGTCTCGTTGGCGCCCGCCGGGCGGACGACGTAGAGGTTGGGCTGTGCGCGTAGCATCGCGAGCTGCTCGACCGGCTGATGGGTCGGCCCGTCCTCGCCGAGCCCGATCGAGTCGTGGGTGAAGACCCAGATCGACGGGATGGCCATCAACGAGCTCAGCCGCACGGCGGCCTTCATGTAATCGCTGAAGATCAGAAAGCCGGCCCCGTAGGCCCGCAGCCCGCTGAGGGTGAGCCCGTTGACCACCGCGCCCATGGCGTGCTCGCGGATGCCGAAGTGAAGGTTGCGCCCGCCGTAGGCGCCCGGGGCGACGTCCCCTCCCCTGGCGATCGTGGCGAGCGTAGAGGGGGCGAGGTCGGCCGAGCCGCCGACGAGCTCGGGAACCTCGCGGGCCGCCCAGCCGAGCACTGCCTCTCCGGTCTTGCGCGTAGCCAACGCCGGCTGACCCGCGGGCTCGAAGCGCGGCGGAGGCTCGTTGGGGAAGACGTCGGGAAGATGCCGCGCGCCCAGGCGCTCGAGCTCGGCGAGGGCCTCCGGGTCGGTGGCCTTGGCTCGCTCGCGCCACGCCCGCTGGGCCTGCTCGCCACGCTCGACGCACTTCCGATACAGGGCGAGCGCGTCCGCGGGCACGAAGAAGGGCTCCTCGGTTGGCCAGCCGTAGGCCTCCTTGGTGAGGCTGACCTCCTCCTCCCCGAGCGGCGCACCGTGGGCGGCGTGGGTGTCCTGCTTGTTCGGCGACCCGTACGCGATGTGCGTGCGGCAGATGATCAGCGACGGTCGGTCTCCCACCTCCATCGCCGTGCGGGTCGCGTCCTCGATGCGGTCAACGCCCAGGTCTTCGCCGAGGTCCTGAACATGCCAGCCGTAAGCGGCGTAGCGTGCCCCCACGTCCTCGGAGAACGCGAGCGAGGTGTCGCCCTCGATCGAGATGTGGTTGTCGTCGTAGAAGGCGACAAGCCGCCCGAGGCCAAGGTGGCCGGCGAGCGAGGCCGCCTCGCCGGAGACACCCTCCTGCAGGTCGCCGTCACCGGCGATCACGAAGGTGTGGTGGTCGACGAGCGCGTCCCCGAAGCGCGCGTTCAGCATCCTCTCACCGAGCGCGAGCCCGGTGGAGGTCGCGATGCCCTGCCCGAGTGGGCCGGTCGTGGCCTCGACGCCGGGCAGGTGCCCGTACTCGGGATGGCCCGCCGTCGGGCTGCCGAGTTGGCGGAAGCGCTTCAACTCGTCGAGGCTCACGTCGTAGCCGGTCAGGTAGAGGACGGCGTAGAGGAGCATCGACGCGTGTCCGGCGCTCAGCACGAAGCGGTCCCGATTGGGCCACTCGGGGTCCCGCGGGCTGTGGCGCATGACCCGGGTGAAGAGCACATGGGCGATCGGGGCCAGTGCCATCGGGGTACCGGGATGCCCGGACTTGGCCCGCTCGACGGCGTCCATGGCGAGCGTCCGGATCGTGTTCACGCTCAGCGTGTCGATGTCGAGCTCCGTCGTGCTCATGAGTCCGTCGCCTCGTAAGCGCGCTCGGCGACGAGCTTCCTTACCTCGTCCTCGCTGGCCCCCTCCCCCTGCTCGCGCAGGCGCTCGGAGACGACCTTGACGAGGTCCTCGTCGTTGCCGGCCTGCAGCGTCTCGCCAGAGTCGAGGTCGATCACCCTCACAGCTCTGCCTCCAGGCCGCTGCGCTCGAGCTCCTCGAGCTTCTCGAGCCGACGCGCGTGCCGGTCGTCGCCGTCGAAGCTCGCCTGCGCGAAGGCCACGACGAGCTCGGCGGCGATCGCCGGACCCACGACCCGGGCACCGAGGCAAAGCACGTTGCAGTCGTCGTGGGTCACGCACTGGGCGGCGGTGTAGTGATCGTGGGCAACGGCGGCACGCACGCCGGTGAGCTTGCACGCGGCCACGGCCACGCCGGCGCCCGATCCGCATACGAGCAGGCCGCGAGAGAACTCGCCGCTCACGAGCGCGCGTCCAATCCTCAAGGCGATGTCCGGGTAGTCGTCTTCGCACCCGAGGTCGACCGGCTCGTGGCCCGCGCGCGCAAGGGCGGTGGTGACGGCCTCGCGAAGCGGAAGGCCGGCGTGATCGAAGCCGCAGCCGACCCTCACGTGCCCACCCCGGTGGCCGGCTCAGGCGATGCCCCTG
>DATHAN010000078.1:0-5999 GCA_035296645.1 Thermoleophilaceae bacterium | reverse complement strand
GGAGCCGCGACGAGATCCATCCTAGAGTTTCCCGGGTGAGGCGACTTCGGGACACGGGCGGCGCGAACCTCTCGCCGGCTGCAGGATGAGGGGCCAGCGATAGCCGGGCCGGTCGCTCTCGTGCCCTCCCCGACGCCTCCCCTGCTGCTCGCCGTGCCGAACGCGAGCGCCGGCCGCGACGAGCGCGTGCTCTCGGCGCTGGCGCGGGCCCTCGCGCCCGAGGCAGACGCGAGTCCGCGCCTCCTCGACATCCACCGTGATCCCGACCACGACCGCAGCGTCTTCACGCTCGCCGGGCGGCAGGGCGAGATCGCGTCCGCCCTGGTGCGCGCGGCGCGCGCGGCGCTCGAGCGAATCGACCTCCGCTCCCAGAGCGGCGTTCATCCGCGTGTCGGCGCGCTCGACGTCGCCCCCGTCGTCTACCCCGATCCCGCGGATCGCGGCGCCGCGTGCGCCGAGGCGCTGACCGCCGCCGCCTTCATCGGCGACGAGCTCGAGCTGCCGGTCTTCCTCTACGGCGACATGGCCACGGCATCCGAGCGGCGCGAGCGCGCCGCGCTGCGCGCCGGCGGGCCGCCCGCGCTCGCCGAGCGCATCGCCTCCGGCGAGCTCGCGCCCGACTATGGTCCCCACCGCCTGCATCCGAGCGCCGGTGCCACGCTCCTAACCGCGCGGCCGCCGCTCGTCGCGTTCAACCTCGAGCTCGAGAGCAACGACGTGGAGCTGGCGCGGCGGATCGCCGCGGAGGTGCGGGAGTCGGGTGGCGGGCTCCGGGGTGTCCGCGCGCTCGGGCTCGAGCTCGCCGAGCGGGGGCGCGCTCAGGTGTCGTTCAACGTCCACGATCCGTACACGGTGCCCTTGAGCGAGGTTGTCGGCGCGGTTCGCGCCCGCACCCCGGTGGCCTGCGCCGAGCTCGTCGGGCTCGCGCCGCGCGCGGCGTTCGAGGCGTTTCCTGAGGACATCCCGGTGCGGGGCTTCGATCCCACCCGGCACCTGATCGAGAACGCGTTACGCTCACTCGCGGCCGATGGCGAAGACCAAGGCGAAGCGCCGACGCAAGCACCGGGGAACCCAGGCCGGCACGATCGCCGCGCCGGCTGAGTCGCGCAGCCGCGGCACCAAGGGCGGCGCGGGCCGGTCGCGCGACCGCGCCGCCGGGCGGGCGGAGGCCCGCCGCCGCCGCGCCGAGCGCCTCGACAAGCCGCCCACCTGGCGCGGCGCGATCAACCGCGCGGCTATCGCCGCGGCGATCGTCGCCGTGCTCGCGGTCGTCGCGTTGGGGAACCGGATCGAGCAGGCGGTGATCCTCGCCGCGGTGATGCTCGTGATCTACATCCCGCTCGGGTACGGCTTCGACACGATCGTGTACCGCGTGCGCCAGCGCCGCAAGCAGGGCGGCGCGGGCCGGGCCCCGCCGCGCGACTCGGAGGGCGGTCGCGGCGGGGGCGGACGGTAGGCTCGGGCCACCATGGACGTTCGCAGCTTCACCGTCGGCCCGGTGCAGGAGAACTGCTATCTCGCGCGCCGCGACGGCGCCGACCGCGCGGTGATCGTCGACCCCGGCGAGGAGCCCGACCGCCTCCTGAACGTGATCGAGCGACTCGGCGTCGAGCTCGACGCGATCCTCCTCACGCACACCCACTTCGATCACATCGGGGCGGTCGCGCCGGTCGCGCGTGCGACGGGCGCCGAGGTCTGGGTTCCGGAGGTCGAGCGCGAGGTCCTCGCCGACATCAACAGCTACGTTCCGTTCGCTGGCTTCGGCCCGTTCGAGAGCTACGAGGCCGAGCACACGCTGTCGGGCGGGGAGCGGCTCGAGCTGGCGGGCTTCTCGATCGACGTCCTCTTCACCCCCGGGCACAGCCCGGGGCACGTGACCTTCTCGATTTCGGACGAGGCGGCGATCTTCTCGGGCGACGTCCTGTTCCAGGGATCGGTCGGGCGCACCGACCTCCCGTTCGGCGATTGGGCCACGCTCCTGCGGTCGATCGAGACGCTCATGGACGCGCTGCCGCCGGAGACCACGGTCTACCCCGGGCACATGGGGATCACCACGCTCGGCGCCGAGCGCGCCCTCAACCCGTTCCTCGCCGAGCTCGCCCGCTGAGATGGCGGCGACCCGGTCGGCGCAGCGGGCGCTGGCAGCCCCGCGCGGCACCTTCGACGTGCTTCCTGGTGAGGGGCGGTCGCGGCGAGAGCTCGTCGGGCTCACCGAGGACGTGCTCGAGCGCGCCGGCTACGGGTACGCCGAAACGCCGATCTTCGAGAGCACCGAGCTGTTCGCGCGCGGCGTGGGCGCGGCCACCGACATCGTCCAGAAGGAGATGTTCACCTTCGAGGACCAGGGCGGCCGCTCGCTGACGCTGCGCCCCGAGGGGACGGCCGGCTTCTGCCGCGCCTACGTCGAGCACGGCATGCACAAGCGCCCGCAGCCGGTGAAGCTCTGGTACGAGGGTCCGTTCTTCCGACACGAGGCGCCGCAGGCCGGTCGCTTTCGGCAGTTCTCGCAGATCGGCGTCGAGGCGCTCGGATCCGACGAGCCCACGCTCGACGCCGAGAGCATCTGGCTGCTGGCCGAGATCCTGCGCCGGATGGGCGTGCGCGAGCTGCGCCTGCGGGTCTCGAGCCTCGGCACGGCGGACACGCGACGGGCGTACGCCGACGAGCTCCAGGCGCACCTGCGCGCGCGCGAGGACGAGCTGTCCGAGGACGTGCGGGCGCGGCTCGAGCTCAACCCGCTGCGAGCCTTCGACTCGGCCCACGCCGGCACGCGCGGGGTGCTCGCCGACGCCCCGAAGCTGATCGACCGGCTCGAGCCCGAGGACGCCGACCATTTCGCCGCCGTGCGCGCGCTGCTCGACGACGCCGGCGTCGAGTACGAGATCGACCCGATGCTGGTGCGCGGCCTCGACTACTACACGCGCACCGTGTTCGAGTTCACGAGCGACGCGCTCGGCGCCCAGAGCGGCGTGGGCGGCGGCGGCCGCTACGACGCGCTCGTCGAGGAGCTCGGCGGTCCGCCCACGCCGGCGGTCGGGTGGGCGGCCGGCGTCGAGCGGATCCTGCTCGCGGCGGGAACGGGAGCGCGCGGCGAGATAGGGGGTCGGACGCCCGGGTCCGACGGCGGCGACCAGCCCCCGGACGCGGCGAGCCGCGTCGCGAGCCGCCGGCGGGCGCGGCAGGCCGAGGTTCCCGCCCACGCAACTCCGCGGGTCTTCGTCGCACTCGAGGCGCCCACGGCGGCACGCGCCGGCTTCGCCGCGGTGCGCGCGCTGTGGCGCGCGGGGGCCCGCGCCGAGCTCGAGCAGGCGGCGCGCTCGCTCAAGGGCCAGCTCAAGCAGGCGAGCCGCGCGGGCGCGCGTGCGGTGGTCGTCGTCGGAGAGGAGGGGGTCCGGGTCCGCGATATGCGGACGCGCGAGGAGGAGCCGGTGGTCGATGTCGAGCAAGCGGTCGACCGGGCGCTCGAGCTGGCGACCACGCCACCGGCCGGCGAAGGCGGGCCCGCGTGAGGGCCCCGGCACCCAATCGCTTCCGCGATACCTGGGCGGGCACCGTCCGCGCCGACCGCACGGGCGAGCGCGTGCGGGTCGCCGGCTGGGTCCATCGCCGCCGCGACCACGGCGGCCTCATCTTCGTCGATCTCCGCGATCGCACCGGCCTGCTTCAGCTCGTCTTCCGCCCGGAGGAGCCGTCCGGCGCGCACGCCGCCGCCGAGCGCTTGCGACCGGAGGACGTGATCACCGCGGCCGGCGACCTCGTCCCGCGCGAGGAGGGCACAGTCAACCCGAGCCTTCCGACCGGCGAGGTCGAGCTGAACGTGGCCGAGGTCGAGCAGCTCGCCGACTCCGAGACCCCGCCCTTCCCGATCGACGAGGAGACGCCGGTGGGAGAGGAGACCCGCCTGCGCTACCGCTACCTCGACCTGCGCCGTGCGCACATGCTCGCGTCGCTCGGCCTGCGCCATCGCGTGGTCCAGGCGATGCGGGGCTTCCTCGACGAGCAGGGGTTCCTCGAGCTCGAGACGCCGTACCTCACGCGCTCGACGCCCGAGGGCGCGCGCGACTTCATCGTCCCGAGCCGGCTCCAACCCGGCCACTGGTACGCGCTCGCGCAGTCGCCGCAGCTGTTCAAGCAGCTCTTCATGATCGCCGGGTACGAGCGCTACTACCAGATCGCGCGCTGCTTTCGCGACGAGTCGTTCCGCGCCGACCGCCAGCCCGAGTTCACCCAGCTCGACATGGAGCTATCGTTCGTCGACGAGGACGACGTGATTGCCCTGTGCGACGAGCTCCTGCGGGCGGTGCTCGCCGCGGGCGGCGTGGAGCTCGAGCTCCCGCTCGACCGCATGACCTACGACGAGGCGATGCTCCGCTACGGGACCGACCGGCCCGACCGCCGCCACGGGATGGAGATCGCCGACCTCGGCGAGGCGTTCGGGCGCTCGGAGTTCCGGGTCTTCGCCGACGCGCTCGGCGGGGGAGGCGTCGTGCGCGGTCTGCGCGTGCCCGCCGGCTCGGTCGACCTGCCCCGCCGGCGCCTCGACGAGCTGACCGAGCAGGCACGCGAGCTCGGCGCCGGCGGCCTCGTGTGGGCGGTGGTCGAGGACGACGGCGGCTGGCGCTCCCCGATCGCCAAGTTCCTGTCCGCCGACGAGATGCGTGCGGCCGCCACCGAGCTCGAGGCGCAGACCGGCGACACGCTCCTGATCGTCGCCGACTCGGCCCCGCTCGCGGCGCGCGTGCTCGGCGAGCTGCGGCTCGCGGTCGCGCCCGAGCCCACGGGGCACGACCTGCTGTGGGTCGTCGACTTCCCGATGTTCGAGTGGAGCGAGGAGGAGCGCCGGTGGGACCCGCTGCATCACCCGTTCACGGCGCCGCTCGCGCCGGGCCAGGGCGCCGAGACCAGCGCCGCCGACCTCGACTCCGACCCAGGCTCGTGGCGCAGCCGCGCCTACGACGTCGTGATGGACGGCCTCGAGATCGGCGGCGGCTCGATCCGCATCAACCGCCCGGACGTCCAGAGCCGAGTCTTCGACGCGCTCGGCCTTTCGCCCGACGAGGCCAAGGCGCGCTTCGGCTTCCTGCTCGAGGCGCTGCGCTTCGGCGCGCCTCCGCACGGTGGGATCGCCTTCGGCCTCGACCGGCTGTGCGCCCTGCTCGGCATGCGGGACTCGATCCGGGAGACGATCGCCTTCCCGAAGACGGCGAGCGGCGCCGATCCGCTCACCGGGGCGCCCGCGCCCGTCGACGGCGCCCACCTGCGCGAGCTCGGCATCCAGCCGGCCGCCGCCGCCCGCGCCTAGGCGGCGCGGCACAGGCGCGCCCGCCTCCGGCGGCGGCGCGCGACCCCCGCACACACCCGGCCTCCCGGGTCTTGCTAGTCTCGGCACCGGCTCGAGCCTGTGCGCCAGCCGTGTTGATTTGAGCCAACACACTGGGACTGGGAGCCCGGATCAGGAGCGCGCCGTGGCTCGCTCCACTGGGCACCCACTTGCTTTGGCAAGGCTGAAATCCCGGACGGCAGCGGCAGGTTGGGGCCGCCCAAAGCCCGTGCCTCAGAAGCCCGCACGCCCGATCGCCGTGCCGACTCCGGCGCTCGCGCCGGCGAGCACCCACGCCGGCGTGATGCGCGCCGACGCGGCTGCCTTCGAGGATCACCTGGTCGCGCCGCGCGGGCGCGGGCGCCTCGCCGGCGCGTCGCACACCGGCGCCGCGGGTGGTGCCGCGTGTGGCGACCTCGTGCGGATCGCCGTCGGGCTCGAGGGCGCGCGCGTGACCGAGGCCGGCTTCGAGGCGAGCGGGTGTGGCGCGACGATCGCCGCGGGAAGCGCGACCGTCGAGCTCGTCGAGGGGGCGCCTTTGCTCGAGGCGGCGCGGGTCGGCGCCGGCGAGGTGTCCGCGGCGCTCGGCGGCCTCTCGCCGGCGAAGCGCCACGCCGCCACGCTCGCGGCCGACGCGCTCCACCGCGCGCTCGGCGCGGCCGCGGCCGCGGAGGCGCGC